>JAJYXI010000029.1 GCA_021791055.1 Nitrospirota bacterium
GGACTTCAAGCCGCATTGTTTGAGCTGATGGCGTGCTGTAGTTGCTGTCTGCATTGCCTTATTGTCTGATCTGCTCAGTCTATTAACTCCTTGTCAAAAACTATTCGCTGTTATTGAACAGCCTCTTTTTAATTTTTGTTTGTTTCGAAACATGCCTATTATAAATTGGATGAGGTTAATCTAATATTAAGCTGATGTTAAATTTATGTTACAAAGGTAATCTCTTTATATTCGTGTAGGCTTAAATAGAAAGGACATTTCTTGTGATTATTGCTCTTGCAATATTGTTTTAACTGGAAAAGACTCGGTATATATGGCTTATCTCCAGCTTTACAGGTTGCTGTCAGCCACTTTATCAGGTGGGGACATTTTATGCTGTTCTTTTTAATCTCTTCCTCCCGCGAATTTCTGTATCTCCATGCTGGATGACACATCCTTGATGTATTCGATAATGTCTATCTTTCCATGCTCGTATGTTATAACTACGCTTCCTGATAGCGGATTGGGACGGATGTCTTTTATTCCTTCAGGGATGGGAATAGTAGAGAGTTGTTTTGACATCTGTAATAGTCCCGATATGGAGAGATTTTTAATAAACGGCACCTCAATCCTTATGCGTCCCGGAACATGGTGGATTATCCTGTAAGAAATCATCGAAAATACCCCTCCAAGATTTTATTTAAAGTTAAACAGATTATTATTACAACATTATGAATGCAGGGTTAAATTTTGGTTAAATCAAGCCCCATAAGGCGTTGCTTTAGGTAAGTAATGAAAAAAACAATGGACACATTCATTTTCATGAAAGTAATATTTGATTAGAAATGGGAAGCAAAAAATAGGAGGTTGGAAATGGCACTTTTTGACAATGGATTGAAAGGGAATATCCTCGGCGGGCTTGCCATAGGCATCGGGGCTGCTATCCTTGCCCCTGCTGTACTCCCTGTTGTGGCGAGCGTTGTAAAGCCTTTAGCAAAGGCAGCCATAAAAGGCGGAATGATACTGTATGAAAAGGGCAAAGAGACAGTTGCAGAGGCAGGAGAGATGGTTGAGGACATAGTGGCTGAGGCAAAGGCAGAGATGGCAGAGGCGCATAAAGAGACTGCCGGCCCGGAAGGGGAAGCTGGTGCCTGATATTCCCGATGCCTTGTGCAGCCATAAATCTTCGGGAAGGACGAGGTTGAAGATACCGTCAAAGAAGGGAGACGCAGCCTATTTCATGGCCTTAAGGGATGAATTGTCCAAATGCAGTTGTATCGAGAAAATAGAGGCCAATCCTCTCACAGGAAGCGCACTTTTCATCCACGGGGGAGATTTTAAGGCAGTTGCAGAGAATGCAGAGGCAAACAACATTTTTAGGCTTAAGGAGTTTGAGGCTAATTCAACGGATTTACACCGGACGGTATCGGCTACATTCAAAGGCATTAATAATCGCATTAAAAGCGCTACAGGAGGGGGGCTGGACATGGGGGCGCTGGCCTTTCTGTCCCTATTGGGTGCCGGTATATACCAGATAAGCAGGGGGAGTTTTGCAGCGCCGGCATGGTATACCGCCTTCTGGTATGCCCTGAATATATTCCTAAAATCAAGGCCCGATAAAGGAGCTGAATAGCTTAATCGAATTGTAACATTGTATTCAAAATGCTGTAACAAGGATTGGTTAAAATTGCTCCATTGTCCATAACTTATAAACCAAGAACCATTTAAAAGGGAGGTCTAACATGTCTAACGAACAAGAAGTTGCAGGCACGGGAATGAGCGAAGGCATAGGAAGGGCTGGAACAGCCGTCAAAGAGGGTGTGGTGAGCAGCCTGAAGGGTATCAATGAAATAGAGGCAGAGATTGTGAGTCTCGTGAAAAATACTGTTTCCAATACCCTGAGGGCAACCGGTTCAGTGGCAACAGAAAGTGTCAATATAACAAAAGATGTGGTAAAAGGTGCAATTCAGGCCACAGAAGAGGTCGGCACAGGCCTTATTCTGAGCACAAAGAGTGTGGCAAAGGGGGTTGTCATGGGAGTGGCAGATGTCGGCGGTGATGTGGTAACAGCAGCCGGCCAGACAGTAAAGGGCGCTGTTAAAGGAGCGGCAGAAATAGGAGCGGATGTTGCCCTTGTGGCCAGAAGGGCTGTGGATGGTGTTATCGAGGCCACAAAAGAAATAGGGGGCAATGTGGAGGAAGTGGCGAAGGTTGCTGTTGGCGGCGCCATCGAGACAGCAGGCACTATAGGAAATACTGCTGTTAAGGCTGTCAAGGATATGCTCGTGGGTGTGGTGGAAGGCGTGAAGGAGGTTGCAGGCGCTGCCATTCCAAAACCAAGACCGACCTCTCCGGAAGTTATCCCGTCACCTGCTCCAGAGATAACCGAGTCCACGGAAATCACAACAAAGGGCAGAGGAAGAAGGGGAGAGTAGCAGGGTGTGGTTCGGGTAGTACATACCGGTGTAAAAGGAAGGGCAAGATATAAGGTAAAGGGGCTCTATCGTTCAGAGTCCCTTAAAAAACATCTTGAGTCGAATTTTTCCGGCAGAGATGGCATAAGCTATTTTTGCGCGAATACATTAACAGGGAATATCCTCGTATGTTTTAATTCGCACAATACCCCTCACACTATAGCTTCACTTATCGAGGGCATTGCTATCGAGTATAGTAACGAGAAAACCACTCACCGAGGGACGAAGTCCCGAAGCAATCTCATCGGAGCAGGACAATCTCTTCAATCCGCAAAGCATGAGATTGCTTCGCCTTCGACTCGCAATGACAGTGCTAAAAAATCCATTATCAGCAGAAGGAAATTAAGAAAGTCGGTTATACACGCTGAAGATCAAACCGTTAAAACATGGCATTTTATGGAAGCTCAGGGTGTTCTTGATCTCTTTGGTGTAGATAAAAGCTATGGATTATCCTGCGAATCAACAATAGAAAATCTCAAAAAATACGGTCCCAATGTTTTGCCTGAATCCGTTCCTCGCTCAGGATTGAGCATCCTCATGGGACAGTTCATGTCCCTTCCCGTTGCTCTTCTGGGCGTTGCTGCCGGCGTTTCTGTCTTAACAGGAGGATTGGCGGATGCTGTTGTTATAATGGGTGTGGTTGCCATTAATGCAGCCATCGGCTACACCACAGAGAGCCATGCAGAGAAAACCATCCATTCATTGAAGAGCCTTGTGAGGCCATCTGCCCTTGTAATAAGGGACGGCAACATAAAGGAAATTGGTGCAGAGCAAGTGGTGCCCGGTGACATTCTTGTCCTCAGGCCGGGCAGTTATGTGGCAGCAGATGCAAGGCTTATAGCGGCACACCACTTGAGCATTGATGAGTCGGCACTTACGGGAGAGAGCATGCCGGTAATAAAGAGAGTTCAGAGTTTAGAGTTTAGAGTTAAGAGTGATGACGAAGGTTCTAAACTCCAAACTCCTAACTCTGAACTCCAAGCCGATGTTCCTCTTGCCGACAGGGTGAACATGGTTTACATGGGAACCATGGTTACAGGCGGACAGGGACTTGCAGTAGTCGTTGCAACCGGGAGATTTACCGAAATAGGAAAAATTCAGACACTCGTTGGGGAGGCAAAACCTCCGGAAACCCCGATGGAACGCCAACTGAGCAGAATGGGAACCCAACTGGTGATAATAGGCGGCGCTGTATGCGGAGTTGTATTCGTCATCGGACTTCTTCGTGGTTACGGTCTTTTGCAGATGCTCAAGACATCCATATCCCTTGCTGTTGCTGCTGTTCCTGAAGGTCTTCCAACTGTTGCAACCACAACCCTTGCTCTGGGCATAAGAAAGATGCGACGACATAATGTCCTTATAAGGCATCTGGACGCAGTGGAGACCCTCGGCTCTGTTCAGACCATATGTCTTGATAAGACAGGGACGATTACAATGAACAGGATGTCAGTGGTTTCCATATACACGGGCATGAGAAGAATAATGGTGTCTGGTGGAAATTTTTCATTGGAAAATAAAGATGACAGAAGACAGTTGCTTCATGATAGAAAAAGTTGTGTTAATCCGTATCAGTGTGATGAGCTTTTAAGGCTCATCCATGTATCGGTGCTCTGCAATGAGAGCGAGGTGACAAGGCAGAACGACAGGCATGTTGTCAATGGTTCTCCAACAGAGAATGCCCTTATTCATGCGGCAATAAGTTCTGGTGTTGACATATCCACGCTCAGAGAAAAATTTCCTCTCTTAAAAATCCAGCATCGTTCAGAAAACAGTAATTTCATGGCCACCATCCATGGCATTAAAGTTCACGGCAGTGAAAACCATCACGGGAAGGTCATTGCCGTAAAGGGCAGTCCCAACGAAGTCTTGTCCATGTGTACCTTTTATATGAGAGATGGAAAAAAGCTTCCTCTCTCGGAAGAAGAACGGCTGACAATTGAGATAGAAAATGAAAGAATGGCAGGCAATGCACTCAGAGTGCTTGGTGTTGCTTATGCATTTATAGATGAGGGAATAGAGTCCTCTAAACTCCAAACTCTAAACTCTGAAATTAACTCTGAACTCTTGACTCAAAACTCTGAATTCATCTGGCTCGGGCTTGTTGGCATGGCAGATCCCATAAGGGATGGCGTGAAGGAATTAATAGGCGCATTTCATGGCGCCGGTATAGACACTGTCATGATAACCGGCGACCAGAGCCCAACAGCCTTTGCCATAGGAAATGAATTAAATCTATCTAAAGGTGAGCAATTACAAATCCTTGACTCCACTCACCTTGCAGATGTAAATCCTGATGTCATGAAGGCGCTGTGCGAAAGGGTGCATGTATTTTCGAGGGTCAGCCCTGCCCACAAGCTCCAGATAGTTCAGGCACTCCAGAGTGCAGGAAAGATAGTTGCAATGACAGGCGATGGCATTAATGACGGCCCTGCTCTTAAGGCTGCGGATATAGGTGTTGCCATGGGACACACGGGGACCGATGTTGCCCGTGAGGTTGCAGATGTGGTGCTGGAAGACGACAACATGGAAACAATGATTATCGCCATAAGCCAGGGCAGGACTATTTATAACAATATCAGAAAATCCGTCCATTTCCTCCTTTCCACGAATCTGAGCGAGATAATGGTCATGTTTACAGCCATTGCAGGTGGTCTTGGTCAGCCGCTCAGCGCTATGCAGCTTTTATGGATTAACCTCATGTCGGATATAGCCCCGGGCCTTGCCCTTGCCCTTGAGCCTCCTGAACCCGATGTATTAAGCCGTCCTCCGAGGAACCCCGATGATCCCATTATAAAGTCCTCGGATTTTAAGAGAATAACCTTTGAGTCTACAATGCTGTCTGCCGGTGCATTAGGAGCCTATGGCTATGGAATCATGAGATATGGTATGGGACAGAGGGCAAGCACTATGGCCTTTATGAGCTTGACCACAGGTCAAATCCTCCATGCCATAAGCTGCCGCTCGGAAAAGCATTCTATATTTGATAAGGAGAAATTACCGCCCAACAAATATCTCAATGTCGCCCTCGGAGGCTCCTTTGCTTTACAGGTGTTGTCTATGGCAGTGCCGGGATTGAGAAGTCTTCTGGGAATCGCTCCCATAAATATAATTGACGGTATTGTGATTGGAGGCAGTGCGGTAGTGCCATTGTTAGTGAACGAAAGTACGAAAAAATGAGGTGAAAGATGAAAAAGGACTTCATGTTCACATCCGAGTCTGTGACAGAGGGACATCCCGACAAGCTCTGCGATCAGATAAGCGATGCCATAGTTGACCACTTTCTTCAGCAGGACCCTTATTCGAGGATCAGGGCAGAGTGTGCGGTTTTTATAAACATCGTCTTTATAGCAGCGAGATTTGAATCCGGAGCTACTGTGGATTTTCCGAACATAGCCAGGCAGGTGATAAGCCAGATCGGTTATGGAGGGAATACCTTTAATGCAAAGACATGCAGTATTCTTACGAGCCTTAAGGAATCACGGCATGACAGCGCATGCTCTTTTGATGAGAGAAACCTCTCTGAAGAGGAGATCGAAAGGATACCTGTTCAAGACCAGGCAACGGTCTTCGGATTTGCGTGCAATCAAACCGCCTCATACATGCCTATGCCTGTATGGCTTGCCCACAAGCTGGCAAGGCGTCTTGCATCCGTCAGGTTTCAGCACATGCTGCCTTATCTTGAGCCTGACGGAAAGACACAGGTAGGGGTGGAGTATAAAAACGGAAGACCCCATCGCATACATACCATAACTATAATTGCCAGTCAGGATAAGACCGCAGTTAATGGAGGCCCTGATTTAAAGAGACTTCACGATGACATGCTGGGGCATGTGATCGAACCGGCATTTCATGACGAAGAGATAAAGCCCGACAGCAGAACGAAGATATTCGTTAATCCCGAAGGTCCGGTTATCACAGGCGGTCCGTCGGTCCATTCCGGACTTACCGGCAGGAAGAATGCGGTTGATACATATGGTGAGTATTCACGACACAGCGGAGCTGCCCTGAGCGGGAAAGACCCTATGCGCATAGACAGGATAGGCGCCTATGCTGCCCGCTATGCAGCAAAGAATGTGGTTGCAGCAGGCATTGCCGATGAATGCGAGGTTCAGCTCAGCTATTCCATAGGTCTTTCACGGCCTGTGAGCATTCAGGTGGAGACCTTCGGCACAGGCAGGGTTTCCGATGAAGAGATAGCCATGCTTATCGAGAGGTATTTTGATTTCCGTCTTGCCGGAATAATTAAGCAGTTTAATCTTAGACACCTACCCTCAATAATCAAGGGCGGATTTTACAGAAAGCTTGCAGCCTACGGCCATGTGGGCAGGATGGACATAGGACTGCCGTGGGAATTAACGGATAGGGCTGAAATACTGAGGCAAGAGGCGATGTAAATGACCGATTACCAGATGGAAGGCGAAAGTATTAGTTCAGCCGGATTGGAAGAACTGCAATTAAAGAGCATAAAAGGGAAAAAATTTGTATGGATAAACATCGATACTCCAACACCTGCCATGCTGAATTCCCTTCCGGGGCTATATTCCTTTCATCACCTGGACGTGGAAGATTGCATATCAAAAACCCAGCTTCCAAAGATAGATGAATATAAGGATTATCTCTTTATAATCCTCCATTTCCCTCGATACCTGAAGGAAAAGAGATTTTCCATTCCATCGCAGGTGGGTATATTTTTAGGCCGGGATTTCCTCATTACCGTCCATTCAGGGGAACTAAAGCCAATAAATGGAATCTTTCAGAAATGTAGAGAAGATGAAGATGCCCTTGAAGAATACATGGGAGGTTCCCCCACATTTTTGCTTTACGGGATAATCCGTGACCTCATTGAAAACATCATGCTCATGCTCCGCAGGGTAATCTCCGAGATTGAAGGCATAGAGGATAAGGTCTTTGATGAAAAGGTGGATGCCGTCAGGGAAGTTACAGAACTGAGGCACAATATAGCAAACATGAGAAGGGTAGTCTTCTCTCTGAAGAGCGTTATTCATGACATCGAGAAAAGGATTCAGAAATTTTCAGATGATGACATGGGTATTTATTTCGGAGATCTCGCCGACTATATTGACAGGGCATGGGCGCTCCTTGATGAGTGCAAGGAGACAATAGAAATTTATAAGGATACGGACTTTATTATTAGCTCCGACCGGACAAATAAAATCCTTGCCCTTTTGACAATCATGTTTACCTTTTCCATTCCTGTTACCATCGTCGGAACATTTTTCAGTATGAATATAAATATGCCCGGCACTATAAACAACCCATGGACCTTCTGGGGACCCTATACGACATTAATAATCGTTCTTATTGCCTCAATTGCACCTGTATTTTTGATGTACATCGTATTCAAGAGGTTGAGATGGCTGTAATGGAAAATTCAAAGGAGAACGCCGGTGAAACTGCTACGCTGTACGATGACGAGACTGAGAGAAAACTGCATCTGAATGCCGTTGAAATGATTGCATTGCGTGCCGGAGCTTCTGTTAAGGATGTGGAAAAAGTCTATGAGATAGTGCTGAGGCGGTTTAAAAAATTGGCGAGGGTTAAGGACTTTCTGCCCATACTCGTGAGCAGGAGGGTTGAGTATTTGTTGAATAAGAGGAGAAACGGTAAGGAGGAGCTTCAGGAGATTAAAAGGCAATGATTAATCTTAAGGAGTTCCTAAAGACCTTTAAAGGCACGGATTTCAAGGAAGAAGAGTTAAAGATATTTTACCGCTCGGTCAAAAAATCAATAATCCTTCAATACTTCGGCAAAAGGGCTCTGCCTGAGTTGTTCAATCTGGAAGAAAAGTGCCAGTGGCCCATACTTCAAAGACTCGATAATCCAGAGCTTTCCATTTATCGGAATGCTGACAGGACGCTCTTAAACCGCTTTATAAAAAACATAAAAGAGGAAAAGGCATTAAGAGAGGAAAAGGACAAGACGGATAAGTACAAATACTGGAGCGGATTGAAATCAATTATAGAAGATAGGCTCGAACTCTTCAAGGACATATTTGATTTTTATGATAGAGACATTAAAAGATGTGAGATGGCTGCTGAAAGGTATAGAAGAATGAGGGAGCGAAGGATCGAAAACAGAAAGAAATTGTGGAAATTCGGGATAGGCGCCGGTGCAACTGCACTGGCAGGCGCAGCAGCCATATGGTATCTTTCGAAGAAAGAGAAAAAATAATAAGGTAAAAAGGAGCTTATTATGGATAGCGGAAAGAGTACGGAAAGGGAGGAAAGGCAGGATTGCAGCCCGCCCCGGAGGGTATCAGCAGGCATTGAGCAAAATCAGCAATACAACAGTAAGGGCGGAAACAGATGTAATCAGGGAAGTAATTGCTGGAATAAAAAAAGTTATAGACACAGTAATTTCAAGGTGACAAGAGGCAAGTAATGAACTTAATTGCGCATCAATACAAAATGTCATACTCCTGTAACAGAGTTATGATATTAATTACCTATAGATAATTTGCGGAGGGCTGATATGAATTTACATGAAGAGATTTCAAAAGTAGCACAGGAGCTTTACGAGAAAAGCGGAAGGATTGAGGGCAGGGACTTCGAAAACTGGCATGAGGCTGAAAGGATTGTAATGGGACGGTACAAATCTAATACGGAAGAAGAGTTTGCTGATAAGACTTCAAAGAGAACAGTAAGGAGAAGATCAAAACAAGAAAATTCTAAAGGCAGTGGGACGAGATTAAAATCTGTAAAAAGCGACTAAGGGAAGGGAGAGTCTATGTGGGAGTATAGCTTCCATGACGAAAGGTTTGAGATAATCATCAGGGTAAAGCATAATCCATGCGTGGATGCCCTCTCACTTAATTATGTTTCTCAATCCATGGATGACCTCGTCGATGAAATGGCAAGGAGGGTTCGGGATATTGTGGACTGTGAATATTGCGGGAAGATGGACATTTGCAAAATGAAATTGGAAGCTCAATATGACAGAACTCAGACTTAACCTTATTACAAACACATGGGTGGTGATAGCCCCCGAGAAGGCGAAAAGGCCGGAAGAATTCCGTAATTTAAAGCATCACCTCAATAACCACGGGCCGTGTCCGTTCTGTCCAGGCAACGAACACATAACCCCTGCCGAAATCATGAGATTGCCATCGAATGGAGGCTGGAAAATCAGGGTCATCCCCAATAAATTCCCTGTTGTTTCTCCTGAAGGGGAAATAGCAAGGGTCAATGACGGCCTCAAACATTCGGTTGGTGGTGTAGGAAGGCATGAGGTGATTATAGAGACACCACACCACGATATTTTGACTGCATTCCTAAAGCTTGCGGAATTGACGGACATTCTTAATGTCTACCAGGAGCGCTTCATTGATGCATACAGGGATAAGACGGTTGAACATGTAATTATATTCAAAAACCACGGGCCAGCTTCAGGAACCACTATCCAGCATTCCCACTCCCAGCTTATCGCCTTTCCAGTAAAGCCTTTTCAGGTGAGGATGAGGATTGAGGAGGCACTACGATATTTCGACAACACGGGTGAATGTCTCATGTGCGCAATCATAAGGGATGAGAAAAAGGATAGGGAAAGAATAATACTGGAAACCGAGCACTTCATCACATTTGTACCCTACGCAGCTCTATCGCCGTTCCATATGTGGATCTTCCCCAAGAGACATTCTCCCTCATTTGGCGCTATAACCGATGAAGAGATAAAAGACCTTGCAATGAACCTGAAAATCACGCTCCTTAAGCTCCATAAGGGGCTGGAAAACCCTGATTTTAACTACGTCCTCCGTTCCGAAAGGCCCAACGGGCTTCTCTTTAACCACTTTCACTGGTATATAAGCATTGTGCCGCGCATCATTCAGACATCCGGCGTAGAGTTGGGTTCGGGTATATATGTAAACCATTCTATTCCGGAAGAGGTTGCCGAGTTCATGCGCAGTGCGAAGGTTGATATTCTGAAAAGTGACCTGGCCATGCAAGAAGTATGACTATTTATTTAATGTCCTCACACTTTTGAAAAATATTTAGATGCGGCAGTAAAAAAAGAAAGCCCATTTAGTAATGGGCTTTTAAAATGGGGGAGTTGTGAGAATACAGGCTTATATCAAGATAGCCAGAAATGACAGCGGCGTTCCTTGCAATGCCATTCCTGCAAAGGTGCTGAAGATGGATTTGCCGATTAAAGCGCCTGCCTTTGATGCAGCCCTGTGTAAATACTCATCATTGTTTGCAGCCTTTGATGCATCGAAGTAACCCTTTCTCTGCAGGATGTCCACGATATCCGTGTGCTTTACCGACTTAGAATTATAATTTACGAGGAGACTGCCGGTTGTGAGGTTTATATCAACAGTAGCAATGCCATGAAGCATACTGAGGGTCTTTTTCAGTTCGTCTGCCACATTCTTGTTGTTTTTGATAACAGGACTTTTAATCCTCAACCTTCCCGGGACATTGTGCATGTAATAGCTCATAATTAATCCTCCTCCTTTATTCTGAATTTCCTGAATGTCTTGCATACAGGATAACCCGAACACCTGAACCTTATTACCTCACCCTCGATTTTATAGAGATGCATGAGATTGCCGCATTCGGGGCAGATGGGTTTTCCCTGTATTTCCTGCTTTTTTGCGCCATAACTGAATTGTCTTCCACAGATGAGGCACTGGAATCTCTGCTTTCCGGTCTTTGTCTTTCCGTATTTGTAAAGGGCTTCTGAATTGCAAACTGGACAATTTACCGCGGTTTCAGTTTGTATTTGCAATGTAATCATGTTCAATTATAAAAAGATGATGGTTACATATTTATTAAGGCATTGTTAAATTTTTGTTACATTTCATAGGCTGCCAGAAGCATGGGGACGGCTGTCAGATAATGGGATCTCCACAGACAGCTTGCTAATGGCTGATCTTCTTAATTTGGTGAAATAGATATAACATGCTTCAAATCTTCTTTTTTTGTTAATGCACAACTTTATATCGGCATCTTCCATGTGTTTTATAAGATTGTTTTCAGCAATGCATAATGCTGCATCGCACCTTGCACCGTCATTGCTTCCTTTTAAATGCGGACATCTAAATACAATTGCCCCGAACATGATCCCTCCTGTTTTTTTCTTTAGACTAACAGTTTTCCTATTACAGGATTATTACAACTGTGTAAAAGTTGTGTTAAGGTTGGAATGAAAAAACGCCGGAGGTCTTCCGGCGTTTTTTGTCGAATGTAGATATGCGGCCGTTAGTTGCTATTCTTTATTCATATAGCGTGAAACATTAAGGGATACCCCTGAAAAGCTCTGGAGCAGCCTTGCGCCCTGCTCGGCCAGTCTTGACCTGACACTGTCCTTCAAATTAAGGTAGCAGAAATTCTCTTCATTTATAAAACGGCTTATGAGATAGGAGAGTCCGTTGCTCATGGCATCGAGATACGGTGTGTCTATCTGGTTTAAATCCCCTGTGAATACTATCTTTGTGCCTTCCCCACATCTGGTAATAATGGTCTTGATGTCAAGCGGTCTTAAATTCTGCGCCTCATCTATAATGAAATACCTTTTGGGAAGGCTCCTGCCCCTGATGTATGTTAGCGCCTCTACATGCAAAATCCCTGAATCAATGAGGTACTGATAATTTTTATATTTGGATATGGCTGTATTGTCCTTGAACTGTCCTGCAGGTGTGTTGACAATAACCTCCAGATTGTCGAAAATCGGCTGCATCCATGGTGCGAGTTTGTCGTCGATGTCTCCCGGCAAATATCCGAGGTCATTGCCCATGGGAACAACAGGCCTTGCTACCAGCACCTGTTCGTACAGTGGTGATCTCTTCGTCGTCTGGTGTATCCCTGCAGCCAGCGCAAGCACTGTCTTGCCTGTTCCTGCAGAGCCTGTCAATGCCACCACCTCTATATTCGGATTGGTTAAGGCATCGATTGCGCACTCCTGCTCTATATTTTTTGGAATGACATTCTCCAGGGATTTGCCCCTTTTTACTTTTGACTGCTTGTCTTCGCCCTGCAGCCTGTAAATGTCTTCTCCAGACTGATTGTATCTCACAGAAAAGATGCCGTTGTGGTAGTCATTGTCATTAAGGACATTTCCATATCTTTGGAATATGGCTGTCTTGTCGTTTTTATAATCCTCTGCATAGAGGCCGACGGATTCGGCCTTTATTCTCACTGCGGTGTCCTTAGAAACCAGAATAACCGGTCTGTACTTGTCCTTATTTGTATTTTCCATGATATGCAGGGCTGTCTTGATGATTGCATTGTCAGGGGAAAGGATGTCGCTGAAGTGAGGAATGTATTCTATGGTTACGGTTCCTCCTGTTTCCAGCGGCACTCCGGCGGCAATATTCCCCCTTTCCCTGAGCCCGTCTATATTTTTTAATGCATGCCTTACCGAGTAGGCTATCTCCCCGTGTCCTTTCTTCAATCTGTCCAGTTCTTCGATAACCACCATGGGAATGACCGCATCATTTTCTTCAAACTTGAAGATACTCTCAGGGTCGTGGATTAAGACATTGGTATCCAGGACAAATGTTTTCCTCAAATTGCACCTCCTGATTTTAAAAGGCAGATATTTTTAATTTTATTTGAGCGGGCTGATTCAAAGAAAAACGATTGTTTATTAAAAAGGGATAAAATAACCTTTATCGGGGATGAAGGCTGGCTGAATCTCTGACAGTCTTTTTTAGACCATCTTTCCAAGTTCGGTACTGTTGCGCCTCCCTTATTATATCTTCTGTCTTAATTGTATCTATCTTTTTATAGATTAGCAACTATTTTGTTACAGGATTATTAAATAGGTGTTAAATTTAAAAGAAGAGTAAAAAAGGAGGCCCTGGAATTGGCTCCAGGGCCTTTGAGTTGGGGGAGTGTTGTGCTAAGCTACTGCTGCAAGCTTTTCATCGGGGGCAAGGAAAAACTGCGCAATATAGACCTTGCATTCTTCCCAATCGTTGCTGAGACAGCAATCTTCTCCGACGCACTTTATTTCTTCAGGCTCGATACCGGCTATTTCGCAAACACCTTTCTTAAATTCAGGGCACATCTCTTAATCACCTCCTCTTAGTAATTTTTTTACTAAAAATATAGGGCAGTCATCGTAATCTTCGTTTGCACAGTATTTAATTCTCATCCTTTCGTCAATCTCTAATGCCGAGCATGAAGCATTGCATATCTCTGCCTCGGTATTGCAGTATGGGCATAGGGCTTCAAGTACCTGTGTATTTGCTGTCATGAAACTCATCGTGCACCTCCATTTTTTCATAAAGCATAACAAAAGGATGTTACATGACTATTAAGGCAAGGTTAAATTTTGATGAGACTGATTCTCCCGAGATTGGCTCATATAGGCGGCAACCTTTTTGCGCAGGTCAAAGACATCACCTTTGCATATGTACCCTCTAACTCCGCATTCTGATACAGCCTTTCGCAGACTGTCCTCGTCATTGGAAGAATAAAACACAATGGGCACATCCTTTGTTCTGCTATTACCGCGGAGTATTTCTGAAAGTGCATCACCTGAAAGGGCTGGCATATTGATATCAAGAAGAATGAGATCGGGTTGAAGTCTTTTTATAACATTGGTAGAGCCAAACCAGTTGTAATGAGTGATTACTTCATATCCTGCATCCTCCAATAGCTCCTTTGCCGTAACGAGATGCCTTTCATCGTCATCGACGACCAGAATTTTCTTTTTAGTCCTTTCCATAAATTCCTCCTTTTGCCCCTTTCATTAAGGGGATTTCACAAGGGGGACTCTGTCCCCCTTGTGTGCCTTGGCAGATAGACCTCAAAGGTCGTTCCCTCGCCAAATTTACTTGAGACCGAAATACTGCCGCCTAACAAATCCAGCAGGCTCTTGGTTATAGTAAGTCCAAGTCCTGTCCCTTCATACCTCTTGGTCTTTGCATCCTCCAGTTGACTGAATGCTGTAAAAAGTTTATTCAGGTCATCTTCCTTTATACCTATTCCTGTGTCTTTGACGGATATTTTAATCGTGCCATCTTTAACTCCAAGTGCCAGGACAATCTTTCCCTTATCTGTAAACTTTGCTGCATTACTTGTAAGATTGGTAAGTATCTGTCGGACCTTAACCGGGTCTGCCACAATGAATACAGGACTGTCATGAACAACTACCCCCACATCAACAGGTTTGCTTCCGATGAGTATGCGTGTTGTTTCTGCTACTTCACGGAGTATTGCAACCACATCAAAACACTCGCAAATGACTTCCATCTTTCCTGCTTCAACCTTTGAGAGGTCAAGGATATTGGTTATAATTGCCCTGAGATTGGTTGCGCTGGACATCAGCAGTGACAGGCGGTCTCTCAATTGGTCCACATAACCCTTCTCGCAGGATATCCTCATGAGCTCAGCAAGCCCGATTATGGCATTCACAGGGGACCTGAGCTCATGTGTGACATTTGCAATGAACTGGGATTTTATATGGGTTATCTTCTCAAGCTCCTTTGCCCTTTCACTTGCCATTTCTTTTTGAACGACGCTGTTTGCAAGGGCATTGCTCTGCTGTACCACCATCTGCTTTACAGAGAGAAGTCCTCTGTAATGACCCCCATCATCCACCACTATGATGTCGTCATAAATATTTTCAGCAGGTCTTTCCAGTGCCTTATCTATAGCAACATCAAGCCTTTCGTCTTCGTGTATTGTTAGCGGCTCTGTATCAGCTATCGTTATAATCGGCCTTTTCCCATATAACTCAAATCCATATCTCCTGAACAATGTGAAAAGGAGTTTTGGTCTTGTGACAAGCCCTACAGGCTCTCTGCTCTCAACCAGCGCTACTGCATCCAGATGTGCTGTGTTGAAGAATCTATCAGTTACATGGCTGACAGCAGTGGATGGCGGCACACATTCATTGGATGTAATAAGTTTTCCAACATGGAGAGAATTGTCCTGTGCTAATACCATTTATATGCCACCTCCTCCATAATCTGTTTTCTATTTTGCTCCTGTAAATGCTTAACCCAATCGATTAACTCATCCACATTTTCGGATGCCATATTGAGGAATTCATCCATTTGGCTGCACTGGCTTTCATCCCTTGCCATGCGGATAATTTCTCTGACAGCCCACATCTTATTTATGACCATGTCGGAGATGCAGGCGATCTGTCTGTCATTCCAAATAAAGCATTCGTCATTGCTTTCGCACATCTGCCGGCATCGTTTTTCTTTTAAATTCATCATATGTATATTCCCTATGGATATAGGACAGTTTAAGACATGAATGTTACAGGGTTATGAATTAGAAGTTAAATTTAGGTGTCATTTCCAGTGCATGGCTATTAACAAGATTCCTATTATCAAGGCAATGGTGAATATTATGTCCTCAGTTCTTTCTAAAAGCTCTTTATTCATGGTTTGCTACCTCCTTTGTTTTATCCGGCGAATACACAATAGCTAATGTTCTTACGCCGCCGATGACGAGGAGAAGGATTGCGAGGGAACCTATCTCGATAGCACCCGTTTTATGCTGGTATATGCCAATCATGATTTCTCTCAAGATAAAGACCAGAGCGGCGTCAGTAATAAATGTTATCCTCAGCCTGTGTATTTCAAAATATTCTATGATGCTTCTTAGAAGCTCTATTACAATGAACATTGACAATATGTTTGTCACCATAATGTCAAAGCCCAGGGCTATTGTCGGGCTTTTAAAGACTACCCTCAGATCAAGGAATATCCTCGCAATTCCCATCATAAGGGCAAGGATTACGAGGGGGATCATCAGTTTGATGATTATGTCCACAACCTTTTTGAATAATCTCATTTTGAAATTATAGATATTCGAGTGTTACATGGTTATGAAATGGATGTTAAACTTTATGCTGGGAATCCGGATTATTTCCCTGCTCGCAGCTTCTCCGCAAAATAAGGAGGTAAGCCACTTTCAATAATGGCGGATGCGACTTTTTCAATGTCATAGGGGATTCTCAGAAATTCCGTTTTTACATTATCGGGAGTAATATCGGCAATGCAGACACATGTCCTCGCGTCTCCGTCCTTCGGTTTTCCAACACTGCCTGCATTTATAAACACCTTGTTGTTTATATTCTTTCTGTACGGTATGTGGGTATGACCATAGATCATTATATCCGCTTCTGCTTTCCTCGCCATATGGAGGAAAAAGTCTTCATCTCTGTCATTGTGCCAGTAAAGGTTATTCTTCATAGGGGTAGCATGAAATATCTTCACCTTTTTCCCATAGACAGCAAAGACTATTTCAAAGGGAAGGCTTTTCATATAATTTTTGCTCTTTTCGGTTGCATGCCTTTTCGTCCATTCAAATGACAGGGTTGCCATTGTCGACTGAATCATGTCTTCGTATTTACATCCGCAGTGTTCTTTGTCATTTGCAACAGCATCGTCGTAATTGCCCTGAACCCCCTCGATTTCGTGTTCAATAAGGAAGTCCACCACTTCATTTGCAAATGGCGCATATCCTCCAAGGTCTCCGAGGTGATAGATTTTTTCAACATTATTGGACACTGCCGCATCATATGCAGCCTTCAGCGCCTCTATATTTCCGTGGATATCACCGAGTATAGCTATCTTCATATGAATATTTACCGTTACCGTTTGTCCTAAAGCCTGCTGTTGAGTTTTTCAACTCCGTTGCTATGCCTGCCAAGCCATTTACCTCATGCATTACATCACCAGCCATCGTTTCCATCTCCATTGCTACAGCCGATGTCATCTCTATATTCCTTGCCACTTCTCCCGATGCTGCCGACTGCTCATCCACTGCTGTTGCTATCTGGGTTATCTGGTCGCGGACTTTCTGTACAGACTCTACGATAGAGTATAAAGAGTCACCTGCCTGTTTTATGTATTCATTTGCCTTTGTAACTTCTTCCGATGCTTCTTCCATGGATTTTGTTGTATGTGAAGATTCTGTCTGAACAGCCTCTATTTTTTCGGATATCTCTGCAGTTGCCTTTATAGTCCGCTCCGCAAGTTTTCTCACCTCATCTGCAACTACCGCAAAGCCTCTTCCCTGTTCTCCAGCCCGGGCTGCCTCTATTGCTGCATTAAGGGCTAAAAGGTTTGTCTGGTCTGCTATGTCCTTGATTACCGTTACTATATCCCCTATCTCTGTTGCCCTGTTGTTCAGTTTCGCTACCATTGTTGACAGATCTACCGTGGATGTGTAAACCCTGTTTACCGTCTCCACTGCTCCATCTGCCACTTCTTTACCCTTTGATGCTGTGTCCATTGCCTCCCGGGATGAATCCTGTGCCACCGATGCATTCTTTGCTATGTCGGTTATTGTCTGGCTCATCTCCTCCGCTGCCGTGGCTATCTGGGATGCCTGACTCGACTGGTTTTGTGCGCCCTCTGCTGTCTTTGCCGTCCTTGCCCTCAACACATCCACTGTGGATACCACATTGTTAGCTGATGTGAGTATGCCATTAATTATCCTGCTGAAGGAGTCAACCATTTTATTCATATCACGAGCGAGCAGACCTATTTCATCCTTGCTGTCATAATCCACATTCACATCGAGATGCCCGTCAGCTATGCGTTCTACTTTTAATGTCAAATCGGTTAAGGGGCGTACTATACCCTGGACTATCCAGTAAGCAACTATGAGGGCTGTCGATATGCCGGCTGCAACTGCGATTATTGAAGTTGCAAGGATTGTTTTATAACGAGATTCCGATTGCTTGTAGGTATCCCTTGCTTTATTTAGCTGAAAATTTATCAGTTCGGCAAATTTTTGTGATATCGGCTCCACAGTGGGATAAAGCTCATCGATGAAGAAATTGGCAAGCCCCTGTCGGTCTTCTTTTTGCAAGATGTCTTTAAGCCTGTTAATGGATGTGTCTGCAATTTCAAGTAAAGGCTGTGTCTGTTCTATAAGCTCTTTTCCCTTTGCCACATGATGTTTTGATGTATATGCCTTCCATTTTTCAGATATCACCCTTATTGCCTCGTCAACATTTTTGCGGCCTTCTTCCCATGACAGTGTGTTGTCTCTGAGTTTCTGGGTAGTGTTAACAATATTCACCGCATACATGTCGGCGATAATCTTTAGTTCCTGAAGATTTACTACATTATTTTTATAGACGTCATCCAATCCCGAGAGGCTGTTTTTCATGCCTATTATGCCCAATACACCAATACCTATCAGCATTAGAGACATAAAAATAACCAGTAATAATAACCGATACCCTATCTTCAGGTTATCGAACCTACTTTTTAAATTTCTAATAATCATTAATTTCTCCTTTGCGGTCAATTATGCAATCCTTGCCTTTATCGCATCAACTGAATAAAGATACAAGAAAAATGTTACATGATTATTAAGGCAGGGTTAAATTTTGTTACAGCTAAGGCACTGCTGCTGATAATGCCCTCCTGAATATAATGCCCTTGATCATGCCTTCTGCGCTGTCCTTTGTATATTGCGTATTTGTCTGAATCCTGATGCCCGTAATATGCGGCGGTTGTTCGTTGAAAAGCGCTTTATAATCCTTATTGATATTTCTTGTTTGAGTTATCCATTTGCCGGTATCTGCATGTCCTGACCTTACGACAATTACTTTTACTGCAAGGTTGAAAGGCCATCCGGTGGATTCGTCCGAGATCGTGCCCTCCGGCGCATTGGCATCCCATACATAACTTATGACTTTTCTGTTCTCAAAGGCCACAAGAACCTGAAGTGCCTGGTCGTTACGATCGCGCACTCGCACATCGCCGTGTGCGGGAATCTTGAGCGCCTTCCATGTCCAACTGATATATGGATATTCAGCGCTATCTACATAAGCCTTTCGCTCGATGGAAAAAGACGATTCTTTGCATTTTATATGCAGGACATGCTCGCTGCCTTCGGATACGACTCCGAGGTCTGCAGTCCCTGCATGAACCATGAGACGCCAGTTGCGCGGAAGAATATTCCTTTCCGAGATCCTTTCCAAGTCCAAGGAGATGTACCCTGTCTGATCAGCCCTTGTCTGATCTGCCTGAGCAAGGCAGAATGAGAACAAAATAACTAAGGTAAAGTGCTGTATCACGGATGATAAAGCAAACATGGTATTAAGCTATGCAATCCGTGCCTTTATTGCATCTACAAGCCTGTATCTCCATGACCACATGCCCGTTTCAGGGCAGGGTGAGAGCATCGAATCCTTACCGATGATATACCTGTTCCCTCTCCACACAACAGTGTTGCTGAGTATGGGCACAAACCAGACAAACCCGATGACCAGGTCTTTAACTGGCGACAACAGATAATAAAATGGCGGTATGGAGTTTATGGAATGTGATGATTCTGTTTTTTCGAATTCATTTTTTCTTATTATAGTGCCGAGGTAGTAATCGCCAAGGACTTTTACAGAACCGACAAGGAGCGCAAAGGAAATTGTTATCCTCGACGGCTCCCACAGTAATATTGGCATGCAGGACATGAATACCGGATTGCCGAGCAATTCGGAAAAGTACTTAATTCCTCCAAGCCTCCACCTGAGCTTTCCCCACCTTGTATGCCTGTTGAGAAATCTTCTTATACCCCAGTATTCATTTACATTATTAATTGTATAATTCGACAGAACAACTTTCTTTCCCATTTTATGAATTCTTTCCCCTATAACATAATCCTCTGCAAGCACATCTTTTACTGCCTTGAATCCGCCGATAGTTTCAAGGTCTTTTTTCCTCATAAGCATCGACTTCCCGATTACGCACGGCATTTTCAGAAATCTGTCTAAAAAGCAGACACTTCCTATAATAAACGAATTCAGATGGAGGTTTTCGAATATGGAGCCAATGGTGTTGCCTCCAGCGCCTTTTATTATATTGCTTACAAGGCCGACATCAGGGTCTTTTATGTGCTTGACTATTTCCTTCAGGTAGTCTTTATCTACCATTACATTGCTGTCGCTAATAAGCACATAACCATGCTGAGATGCCTTATATGCCGGTATGAGATTGTTGACCTTCGGGTTTAATCCTGTATCGCATTTTTCTACTATAATGGAAATATTCTTTTCAGGATATTTATCCCTTATTTTTCTTGCTACTTTAAAAGCAGGGTCATTGTGGTCCTGAAGCGAAAATATGATTTCATATTCGGGATAGTCCTGCGTGCAGAAGCTTGCGAGATTGTCGAACAGATTGTCATCAAGTCCCTTGAGAGGCTTGAGGATGGAAATCGGGGGATATGGAGTATTGGAGTGTTGGAGTATTGCTCCATTATTTTTCTTTAATGTTGACCGCACTGCCCATATCTGTAGTCCATAAGCTATGAGTCCGAAGATTGTTATGCCTGCAAAGATGTAAAATAGTTCCATAGGTCCCTCCTTAATTTCTGAAGAGTGTTATAGCAACCCCTTTGTTATGTTTTATGCAATGCTTTACCGATTCGATATCCTTCTTGCAGTTCAGAAGTGTCTTCCACGAATACAGGTGCCGAGCTTTATGGAAGTCGCTGTTTGCTATGTACGGGTATTTCTTAAGACTGATTACATTGAATACATCATCCCTGTTGGCAATCTCCCATGCGTCTATGTATTTGGCATACTTGTCCCTGTTGTTCCAGAGGAATAGGGTGTCCCTGCTCATATCGGACATATGGTGCGGATGGCAGGCGACTATAAGGGCGTCCTGCTGTTTTGCCTCAAGGAATATCTTTTCGTAGTTCATGCATGCAGGGATGAAATCTTTTATGTCGATGATGAGAATATGGGCGGATTTCTCAGGAGTAATATAGTTTTTGCTGATTTCCACGCCAGGGACTACGAGCATTTCATACTTGTTCCATGCTCTCTCTGCCTCGTATTTTACATTGGATATGTATTCGTCAAAATTTTCTGCTGTAACAGAAAGCCTGAAGCGATGGGCGAGCTTTCCGATGGAGTTATCTCCGTTGACTACATGGTCTGTTATTGCTATTACATCGAATCCTGCCTGGCCGTAAAGGTCAATTGTTTTTCTCAGCTCCACCGAACCGTCGGAGTATTTTGTGTGTATATGGAAATCACACAGTAACATTTACCTATTAACCATTTACCAACATATTTGCCAACATGTTATTAACATGATATACACATTCGGTTACATGATTATTAAGGGAAGGTTAAGGTTTTGTTAAACACGAATCCGGACATCGCTGGATTTAGGTATTAGAAATTCCTGCTTTTGATAAGGTACGAATAATATGCTGCTGCATTGGTGGGCTTGCGCTTGAGCGTGTCGAAATCCACTTTATATAAACCGAATCTCGCATCGAGCCCCTGAAGCCATTCATAGTTGTCGATCAGCGACCAGTAGAAATATCCTCTTACATCGAGGCCTTCTTTGATGCACTTTTCAAGCACATCCACATGCCTCTTCATAAATTTTATTTTTTTCTGGCAGTCATGAGTCGCAATGCCGTTTTCAGTTATTATCAGGGGAACATTGAGTTTTGAAGCATACCTTAGCACCTTTTCAAGACCACGGGGGTGCACTTCCCATCCCATATCAGTAAGTCCATAGCCGTCAATATCCCTGTGTCTCATTTCAATCCCCATTTTTTTTAAAGGATTAAACCTCATATGTATTCTTGTGTAATAATTTACGCCGAAGAAATCAATCTTGTCCTTTATCGGAACAGCAATGCCGATCTCTTCTTTAAATGGGAACTTTACTTTCAGCGTCCCGGTTATGAAAGCATCGAGTAGAGAGTGGTTGTAAAAGTACTTCGCTACTTTCGCAAGGAGTTTGTCCAAAGGGTTCCATCTGTTCCACGGCGCAAGAGCAGCCATATTGTGTGCAACACTTACCATAGGTTTGGCCATAGGTTTGGCCATTGGACTGGCGACTTTTGAATGGATAATATCGTAAGTTTTCCCGTGGCAGATGAGAATATTCTCCAGGGCCTTCAATCCCAAGGAAACGTCCCTGATACCGGGAGGCGTGCATCCCTCAAAATATCCGGCAAGGATAAGCACATATGGCTCGTTGAAAGTAATCCAGTAGCGCACGCCTTTTAATGTAGACACTATCTTTTCTGCGAAAATCAAAAACTTTTCAATGGACTCTTCTTTGTGCCATGGATATTTTTTGATGAACCAGAGGGGATGTGTGAAGTGGTGGATTGTGACCATCGGCTCTATATTATTTTCAAGGAGTATGTCGATTATCTCCTGGTAGTGCGCTATCGCTTCATCATTCCATATGTCTTCTTTCGGCTGTATCCTGCTCCATTCAAGGGAGAAACGGTATGCATTCACGCCGAGATCTTTCAATAAGTTCAGATCTTCTTTATATAAGGTGTAATGGTTTGTGACATCGGGCTTTGAATTTAATATGGAATCCCATGATGTCCAGTCAGCATAAGGAGAACCCTCAAGCTGAAAGGCGGATGTGGCAACACCCCAGAGGAAATTCTTAGTTGTCGGCTCATTGCTCATGACTGATAGTTTATAGCTAAAGGATTTATTTTTTCCATGCGCTGTGAGCAATGATGAACTATGAGCCATTCATCCCATCAATCTTCTGTCCCTTGCAATGGATGAAGCTCCGCTTAAGGCAGACTGCATCTTTGCAGCCTTTTTTACCTCGGTTGCTATGGATGCAAGCTGGGCAAAGGATTTTATCTTATATACTTCTGTGCTGACTATTCCTATGGAGATGGATAAGATGTTGAATGTCTCTTCCTCATTTTTCCTGTTTTTTGAGACATAGCATCTCCTGTTGTAATCCTCTGTGTCATGTAACGCCGGGAGCGTTGCTTCAAAGCTCGCTATTATCTTCTCACATACAGGGATTGAAATCTGGGGAGGAATAATCACTATAAAATCATCACCGCCTATATGTCCCACAAAACTGAAATCGAAGCCATCGGGTTTTATCGATTCCTCGATTATACATGCGAGTGTTTTGATGACCATGTCACCTTTCTCAAACCCATAGTGGTCGTTGTATGGCTTGAAATTGTCTATGTCTATGTAGCAGACATCGAAGTGCATATTCTGGGAAAGTCTTTTATTTATTTCACGCTGGATTGATTCGTTGCCCGGAAGACCAGTTAGTGGGTTTGAGTTTTTTGCGAGGATAAGGCTTCTTTCTGTTATGGCATCAAGAAGGATGTGGACTGCCACTGTGCCATAGTATTTGCCGGTTTTTGTTATGCATATGTCATCGTAAAGGAACTCGAATCTTCTCGATTGTAGCCTTTGTGCGACATCTTCCAATGTAGTATTCGCCTCAACCATCAGGGATGGCTGTTCCATGATATCAGTTATACATTTTGTTGCATTAAGGTGCATGCCGTAGCCATATTTACCGAGTATATTGTTTTCTAAAAACCTGTTTCTATGCACCATCCCAACAACCCTATCATCTTCAGCAACAGACAGACTCCTGAGTTCAGGATTTTTAATAAATCTATTAAATGCAGCCGTAAGATGTGCTGATGGCGGTATGGGATCAATTCTGTGAGCAATATCGCCGATGAAACATTGCTCGCCATTTGTTGAGCAGCAGTTTGCTTTTTTGCTGTGAAGTATGGGAATTTCTGCTCTATCGCCATTTAGAATAGGGGAGGGCTTATAAAGATAATAGCCCTGCAGCAGGTCAATCCCCATATTCATCACGACCTTGAGTTCTTCTTCCTGCTCTATTCCCTCGACTATGACCTTTATGCCGATCCTGTGGCATGCAGAGGCAATGGAATCAACGAGGTTGAACTTTACGGTTGCCTTGTCTATGTTTGATATAAAATGGCGGTCTATCTTCACAAAATCCGGCTCGATTACAGAGAGCATTTTAAGTCCCCCGTAGCCTGCCCCGAAGTCGTCTATGGCTATTTTATAGCCTCTCTTTTTATAGTAAACAACGGCCTCTTTGAATAGCTTGCAATTGTGGATGGCGCTTTCTTCTGTTATCTCAAGAATAATCCTTTCCTTTGAAATACCCCATTCATCTGCCAGTTCGTCGGTTATTCCCACACTGTGAGCCGAGTCCATCAATGCCTCGGGGCATATATTTATGAATAGATATGCATTGATATGGTTTATGCCGAGCGAAGATGCAAGGCTTATGGCATTTCCCCTGCACTTTACATCGAGGGAGGAGATGGTATTGGTAAGTATTGCCTTTTTGAATAACTCCCCTATGTTTATGTTTCTTTTATCTTCCTTGATCCTTGTCAGCGCCTCATAGCCGTAAACAGTCCCATCTTTTGAAGAGAATATGGGCTGAAAATGAGTTGTGAGGGAATTGCTATCAAGGAGTTCCAGTATTGTCTGCCTATCTATTCCGTCTGCGCTATTTCTATTTTCAGAAATGCAGTCTTCGCTATCTATAGCCATGTCCCATTTTGATCTCGAAGTCATGATACACCTCCCGACAGGCAAAAACTCTAAATTTCAAGCACCAAATCCTAATAAGTTTGGGATTTAGAATTTAGGATTTAAGATTTTCCACAGATTATGCTGCCACAAAATTTTCAGATATAAGGCTATTGTTCATGCGTACGCTTTCTTTTTTTAGCAGTACGGGACATTTCCTGAGTTCGCTGCCCTTACAATAATCATGCAATTCGGAAATACTCGGTGCATAAGGCCTGTCGCTTGCTGTGCATGACTCCACGGTCCATCCGAACTCAGAAAGACGGAACTGATTTAAATATTTGCATTCCATAACGCTCTCCTTTCTTTTAGCTGGGTGTGCATATCCTTCATCTTTTTAGACTTAGCATAAAGGATTAATGTTACATGATTATGACAGGCTGATTACGTTTTAATGAAAAGGTTTAGCGGTTGTTTTTCTTAAACATTTCAGAAAGGACTGAAAACCATTTATCCGAAAGCATTTGTTCAAGGGGTATCGGCGTTTTTTGCATCCAGCTCGGATACGAATCCGTTATGCCGGGCATGTTCTGCTGGTCAAGCGTGCCGATAGCATCATCGAGGCTCACAGCCACGAGTCTGCATGAGGTTCGGGCAAGATATTCGTATATGGCGAGGCATAGTTCAGGAGTCATTTCATCTAAATATGGTGAATGGGTGAATGGGTGAATGGGTGAATGGGCATCGGGAATGAGTCCTTGCGACTTGAGGGCCTCGATTAGGAGTGATTTGTCTCTTTCCCTTTCACTGATATTCCTTTGCCATGCACTCTCATCAGGAAATATTCCCAATCTCTTTTTCAGTTCAATATCGCGTCCAATCCACCAGCCATACAGCGTCGGCAGGTCGTGGGTTGTAACAGCGCAGAGCGCCATGTCAGGGTATCTCTCGGGTGACAGGAAAGACGGGTCAGGATAGTTTCTTTCAAAATACAGGAGCCTGTATGAAAGCATGCGAAACCTGAAGAGGCTTTCACGAACATTCTCCCCTATCGTACCGAGGTCTTCTGCAATGACCATTGTCCTATTTCTAACGCTTTCCAGTGCAATAATTCTGAGTATGTCCTCTGCCGGATACCTTACATATGCGCCTTGAGAAGCAGGCATGCCCTGTGGTATCCAGAACTGTCTGAACATTCCGAGGGCATGGTCTATTCTCAGGGCGCCGAAATGTTTCATATTTTTCCTGATTGTCTGGATAAATAATTCGTATCCGGATTCTTTGAGCTTCTCAGGGATAAGCGGAGGGAAACCCCAGTTCTGCCCCGTGGGATTAAAGTCGTCGGGAGGCGCTCCAAGGCTTATTCCGTCTGCGATGACATCCTGAAAGTTCCATGCATCGCTCCCGCCGCCGATGGAGCCTATGGCAAGGTCGTGGTAAATGCCTACAGGCATTCCGAGGTCTCTGGTCTGCTCAGCGGCTTCTTTGAGTTGCCCGTCAATAAGCCACTGGACATATTGATAAAAGAGTATTTCTTTTTCATTTGTTTTTTTGAATTCCTGAACAGTATGTGAAGATGGCGTCCTGTATTCCTCAGTCCATTCCTGCCAGGAAAACTTAACTCCGAACTCTGAACTCTTAACTCCAAACTCTTGTGAAAGCGCCATGTATGTCGAAAAGTATTCAAGATTTTCACCTTCTTCTGTTATGTATCGTTTGAATTTCTCTATCCTGTCATTGCGAGCCGAAGGCGTGGCAATCCATTTTTTATAAAAGACCTCAAAAGCGTGTCTGAGGAGCGTTTCTTTTATTGCCGCCACTTTTTCATAATCAATCAGGTCTTCCGCCCTCAGTCGTTTAAATGTCTCTTCCCATTGTCTATTGCCTATCGCCAATTGCCCCTTTAATTCTTTAACTTCGAGGATGCTTTCGATATCCAGATAAATGAAATTCTTGTAAAGCCTGCTCACAGGAGAGTATGGGCTTATGCCGAATGGTTTTTTATTCGGGATTGCATGCAGTGGATTGATGCCCACAAAGCCGCCTTTTAGTCCAGAAACCCATTTCACGATTTTTTTAAGGTCGCAGAAATCTCCTGATCCCCAGTTTTTAGGTGAGCGTATGGAATAAAGGTTTGTTGAAAGCCCCCATGTTTTTCCATTTTTGAGCTCCTGCGGTATATAACAGGAATCAGGGGTTATTATGAGTCTCGATGTGCCGGAGATTTCCATATGGGGAATTTTGAATGTCATGTCTATCGAGTAATAACCGATGGGATACCCCCCCATCCCCCCCTTACCAAGGGAGGGCGAGGGAGGGGTAGAGACGAGATCTATTTTTATGTATCTTATGCCATCTATCCATTGTTGGTCTGAAATAATTATGCCATCTCCTGAAAGCACAAACTCGTCTTTTTGTCCGCTCTCATTTTTGATCGTCCATGACAGAGACAACCTGCTTTCTTCTCCTTCGTTTGCCGGTATATAGACAGGTATTGTTAATGGCTGATCATTGACGGATACGATTTTTACAGGCTCAACGAATCTGTTCCATGGCCGTGCTTTTTGTGCATACATCTCATTTTTTATGTCCTCATCAGAATCAATATTGAGCTTCATTGCCTTGAGGATGGCCTTTTTTGTCTCGATTGGAGTTATGTGTTTGTTGCCGAATATATCCCAGTATTCGGGGATAATCCCGCAGAGGTCTGCCAACTCATTAATTAGTTCTTCATGAATGGACATATTTTATAAGTTTAGCAGATTATGGGGCAGGAGACAAAAAATGATACACAGAAGGGAGATAAAGTATTTCCGCTTCATTCTCGGCAGGCATCCAGCCTGCCTCCGAAGCTACGCCAGCCCGCTTAAACATCCATGTTACGCTTGGGCTGCCGTAGTCGCTCCAATACTTTATCTCCCTTCTGTAGTGATCATTAATAAGTTTAGTGTTTATGCTCCTGTGGCTTTTTCGGCTCTTCCTTGCCCGGAGCCTTTGGAGGTTCTGCAGGCGGCATTCCCATCATGCATTTCATCATCATTCCTTGCATATCGGTCATCATCTTGTCCATCCTCTCCATCATGCGATTAAGCTCTTGCCGCATCATCTTTTTGTCCTCATCCGATGCGCCGCCTATCATTCGCTCCTGCATTTTCATCATGTCCTTCATCATATGCATCATTTCCTGCATCATCATGCCGTGACCCATCATATGCTGCATCATGGGCATCTGTTCACCCTGCATCATCCCCGGCATTTGACCGGGTTTTTGTCCATGCATTATTTTTTGCTGGGGCGGCATCTGTCCTTTTTTCTGGGGCGTTTCTGCATTTGCCGTGACTGCAAATGCCAATAAAACTAATGCTGCGATAAGTATTCTTTTCATTTTCTCACCTCCTCTTCTAACGAAGTTTATCAAGCTAAAAGTTACAATCTGTTAAAGTTGTGGTGTTCTTCCAGCCTTTAGTCCCTTTATCTAACCTCTTTTGTTCTGCGAGCCTTTATGCCCAACTTACCT
>JAJYXI010000064.1 GCA_021791055.1 Nitrospirota bacterium
CCCTGTGAATAGTCGCAGTGTTTGTATCGCGCCATCTATCCCCCTACTCAGCGGTGTGATTCCATCTTCAAACAAGATGAATGGTTCTATTATAAGCCTTTCGGGACTTTTTCTACAGCCTCAACGTCTGAACTGTGCTGTGCGGTGGCTATTCGCCAACTGCTGGAGTGAGATTCATTAGATGAGTACAGATTAGACGTTTTTCCACCCATAACCACGTTTTTGAATAAAATGCTTTATGATTTGAGAAAGAGCAGGAGCCACGCTGTTAATGACATTTTGCATCTGCTTTATAAATTTTTCTTCTCCAATATCTTCGTAAAAAGTGTAAAAATATCTTTGCGCTCCAGCTTCTGCAAAGTAATATCTCTCTTCTTTCAGTGTATTCCCTCGCGATATATAAGTTCTCTTTCTAATGGCCTGATCAAGAAACAATTTCTTATATCCCTTAAAGATTTCCTTAGGATCATAGTGGAATGAGATTTTATTGCGAATCATCAATAATATTTTTGCAGTCTTATTAGAATCTTTCATCCCTTGAGAAGCGGCTACCAACGTTCGCCACGATTGACGTCCTCTCTTGTCCAGTTGATTAACAACTGATTGATAAAATGTATCTTCAAGGGCTTTTTTGTTATTTTCAATTAGTTTTAGCAATTCATGAACGAGAGCAATTTGAGATCTTATAACATGAAATTTTATTCCATTGTACTCTCCCCAAGTTGCGGTTTCCTCTACAGGAAATGGCGGCTGGACTTTGGAAAGATAATCTAAGGCTAAAATTGTATCTTTGTAATCATTATAAATACACGCAAGCGTTAATACAAAATTGCATACATCCTGTGAAACCTGCTCGTTGGCGAGAAATGCTTGAGCATCGAAAGTTTCTAAAGAAGAAATTTCTGAAAACTTCGATAAGTACTTATTCATTTGATTTATTTACATCTAACATTTACCTTTATACTGCTTCGATAATTTGTAAAATTATATCGCGCTCAGAGGTCAGAGTCAATGCAACTATTGCCGGCTTTTTATCCCCATCTCCACAACGCTATTATGAATGTTATCAGGAATACAAAGGCGAGGTTTGTGTAGGCAAAGATGTAGAATATTCTCACAGGCATAGGTCTGGTTTCCTTAACTCCAGCCTCTACCAGTATGCCTACCTCCGGCATGGAAAGTATCTTTTCTTCTCCGTGAGGCGCTGTCTTCAGCACGTCTGTGAGGTCATGCCCGGCGAGGTGTTTTTTTACATGGGAGCCATCCTTCCAGAGCCTGCTGTTTGTTACATCGTAAATCTTACCTTTATATGTGACAAACGCAGGCCTCCCTTCCTTGCCGTCAAGGCTATGTAAATCCTCAATGGTAAATTCTTTCTTTCCTATTGAAATATCTGTTGCAGCAATCTTTTTTTTCAGTCGCGGCCCTATGACAAATGTGACTATGGCTGCTGTAGTTGCCATTATCACAAAGAGGATAATCTTTATGCTCAAGAGTATCCCGAATCTTGTTGTGTATAAAACCTTCCATGCAGGTATCCGCGATATGGTAAGGAGTGTGCCTGTAATTGCAAGGATAATAATGGATAACCAGCCCAGGAACAGCTCGCCCTTTGGAAGCCCCCTTGCAGCATATGCAGGCTTCAGGAGTATGTGGACATAAAGTATTGTACCGAACCATGCTATTGCTGTCATAAGATGAATATAGCCTATAAAGAATCGTACAACCTTCTGTGTGCCTGTCAATGGCCTGTAAAGACCCTTTATTTTCATATCATCGAGGAATTGTTTCCCCGCATGTGTAAGTGGGCCGCCTCCCATGGGATCGATATGGCACTCTTTACATGACATCCCTGTCTGGCGTGCATATTCTGTTGTTGCAAAAGATATGGATGGAAGGAGAAACAATGCTGTAATGATGAGGGATACATTGAAAGCCATTTTTTCATAGAAAGATTATAATTTTTAAAAGGGGATTTCGCAAGGGTGTTTGATCTCATTTAATTATATTCCTTTAATATTTTCCCCACATCCTCTATAAAACTGTTTTTGTCTATTGGCTTTGCTATGTAATGCACAAATCCCTCTTTCAGCAGTCGCTCTTTGTCTCCCCTCATGGCATAAGATGTCAGGGCAATAACCGGAATATTTTCAGTCCTCTCATCTGATTTGAGAATAGCAAGGGCAGTAATGCCATCCATTACAGGCATCTGGATATCCATGAGTATGAGATCGGGAATTTTTTCTGTTGCAGTTTTCACCCCTTCTTCGCCGTCCCTTGCAGTGATGGTTTTATGACCTATCGAATCAATTATAACCTTGAAAAGCTTAAGATTTTTTTCATTGTCCTCAACAATAAGCACGGTTTTAGACATACTTGCCCCCTATAACAGGTATGGTAAAACTGAACCTCGAACCCTTGCCGACTTCGCTTTCCACCCATATCCTTCCGCCATGGAGTTCGACAATCTTTTTGCTCAGGTGGAGGCCGAGTCCTGTTCCTTCGTATTTCTTGGTGATAGTTGCCTCAAGCTGTTGAAACGGCTGGAATAGCCTTTCCATATCCTCTTTTGCTATGCCTATTCCTGTATCCCATACGGTAATTTCGATCGCGCTGTCTTTTCTGCGGGCTGTTATGCCGACTTCCCCTCCGTCGGGGGTAAATTTTACAGCATTGCTTAAAAGATTAAAGACTACCCGCTTTATTTTCCTCGCGTCAGCAGTAATAGAACCGATGTCTGCCGGGATGTCTGCATTCAATTTTATACGATGTCTCATAGCCTTTTCTCTGAACATAATGAGACTGCTTTTAAGGAGGTCTTCTATCGAAAATGTATCGAGTTCAAGTTCCATCATTCCCGCCTCTATCTTTGAAAGATCGAGCACATCATTTATGAGTTGCAGGAGGTGTTTCCCGCTCTCCCATATATCTTTGAGATATTCCTTGTGTGTATCGCTGATCGGGCCTGTCAACCCATCCCGCATAATCTCAGAGAATCCGATAATAGAGTTAAGGGGCGTTCTCAGTTCATGGGACATGTTTGCAAGGAATTCTGACTTTGCCCTGCTTGCAGATTCTGCCATCTGCCGCGCTTCTTCGAGCTCTGCGGTTCTTTTTTTGACCTTCTGTTCAAGCTCCTCGCTGTATTTTCTTAACAATTCCTCTGCCTTCTTGTGCTCCAGGGCGTTTGCGAAAATTTCCCCGATCATCTTAAGCAGAAAAATGTCTTCCTCAGGCCATATTTTTTCATGCTGCACCGAATCAAATCCCAGAAATCCTAAAAAAGAACCACTAAAAATTATCGGAACCAGGACTAAAGATTTAATTTTCTGGGCAATAAAAATCTCTTTTTCATTGGCTGCCTCAGGCGGAAGGTCTGCAACACGAGGCACACGAACAATCTCGGACCTCGTTAGTTTTTCCATGCTCCATGGGAAGTCCTCGATCAGCAGTCCTTTAAGGCTTTGGATTTGCGGCTCTATTCCTTCAGCACACCATTCATGTGTATTGTCCATCCTTTTCCCGCCGATGCGTATAAGAAAGAGGTAGCTGCGGTCAACCCCTGCAAATTCCCCGATTGCTTTAAGCGCTTCGTTTATCCCTTTATCAATTTCATCGGCTCTAAGTCTTATGAAATTTGTTGATGTGTTTGAGGCAAGTCTCTCGATTCCGAAACGTTTGCACAGGTTTTGGGTCATGTGATTAAATGTGCTGCCCAGAATTCCAATTTCATCCTTATTTTTAATATTGACGGTAACATTGAAATTTCCTTTTTCTATCTCAGAAGATGCCTGTTTAAGCTTTAAAACCGGTGCAACAATAGTCTGACGCACAAAAATTATGATTAAACCCGAGAGCACAACAAAAAGTCCGGTGGCAAAAAGCCTGAAATGATTTAATTCCGCTACTTCCTCTTCGTGGTGCTCTGCGAGCAGTTCCACGAATCTGTCTATTTTATAGACATAACTGTGAATCAAGGAATCATATCTGCCGAGTGCTGCCTGTGCTTTCCCAGAAGGAGTTTCAATTATGGAGAGAACCAATGGTTTTAAGGCATTAGTCCACTCATCATAAATGCTGCCAAATATCTCCGAAAAATTTTCATATTCGCTGATTGGTTTTATACGCAGTTTCTCATTGCCGTTTTTTAAATCCATGGATATTTTTTCAAACATGTTTATTTCATACCTGAGTTCTATAAGGAAAGATTCCTTTGTCTCAGGATTCTGTGTCTCGATTATGTTGTGAGCAAGCCATGCCATCTCAAATGACCTGAATCTCAGTTGTCCTGCAAGATTTATCCTCGTGCCTTCACCAGTCAGGTGGGATACAAGCTCGGAGCTGGCGTAAATAAAAGAGCTTATGAATATTACAAGCAAAGAGCTTATTAGGGCGTATTTCGTGGTGAGTGACTTAAATATAGACATGATCCTGCCTCGTATAAAAAAGTGTATCACAAAACAGGACAGTATTCATAAAAATACTATTTGGACGTCGAATAAAAGATAAAAAACGGAGACGGTTTTTTGGCCGTCTCCGTTTTTCTATCATGTTTGCGCTACGCCTTTTCAGCAGCAGGACTTACAGCAGGAACAGGTTCTTTGCCAATCTTGAAATAGTCTTTAACGAATATGCCGACTCCAATAAGGAAGCCCACTCCGAATATCGCCCTTAATATCCAGAACCACATATTGTAGGTGGTTTTTACAGCAACATAATCAAGCCCCATAAGCCTTTCCATATATGTCTGAACCATTCCGGCGCCTGTGATTGTGAGCACAATAAATATCATAGAGATGGTCATCCACCAGAAAGACAGGAATGCCCTTGATTGATTGTATTCCTTGACCCCCCTTATTGCAGGCAGTGTTACATATATCATGGAGAGAATCAGCAGGACATATGCGCCATAGAATGCAAGATGCCCGTGTGCAGTAGTTATCTGCGTTCCATGCGTCCATTTATTTACCTGTGGAAGTGTGTGTATTACACCCCATAGACCAGCGCCAACAAAGTTGAATATGGCATGTGCAACTGTATAGTAAAGTCCTGCCTTATTGGTTACGACCCTTGCTTCCCTTGTTGTCCTGAATGCATCCCATACCATAACAAGGAGTGGAACAGGTTCAAGGGCGCTGAAGATTCCGCCTACCCATAACCAATAACCGGGTGTTCCAATCCAGTAGTAGTGATGTCCCAATCCGAGGATTCCTGTAAACAGGACAAGGCCGACCTCGATATACATCCATTTCTCGACCACTTCTCTTTTTACACCGGTAACCTTCATCAGCATAAAGGCTAAGAGCGCTCCAGCAATAACCTCCCATGAACCTTCAACCCAGAGATGAACAACCCACCACCACCAGAACTGGTCTTTGACCATGCTCTGTGTGTAAAACATTCCAGGCAAGTACATAAGAGCAAGGAAGGTGAGACCCCCGAGGAGTGTGCCCTGAATGCCTGTCCATTTCTTAGTCTTAAGCATGGTCATGAAGTTGTTTAAAAGAAATACCAACACCGACACAACAATGAGGATATCCGCCCATCTCGGCGCCTCTATATATTCCCTTCCTTCATTCAGCAGCCTTGTGCCAAAGACAAGGGTGTTTGCCTGAGGGTTCAGGCCCATCCATATATAACCAAGAACCACTGCTGTTACTGCTATAACCGTTGCCCAGAACTGAAACTTTGCGAGGGGAATGCTCCATAGCTCTGTCTCCGATTCTTCAGGGACAACATAGTATGTAGCTCCCATCAAGCCTACAAGCAGCCATACCACAAGGGCATTAATGTGAAGAGACCTTATTATGTTGAAGTTCAATATAAAGAAGTCCGGCTTGATGAACTGTATGGCAGCAATTATGCCAATAGCCACCTGAACCAGAAACAAAAGCACAGCAAAGGTATAGAAATTCTGTGCTATCTTTTGGCTTTCGTGTTTTATAGTCATACCGCCACCTCCTATTTAAGTGCAATCATATAATCTGTTAAATCGTTTAATTCCTGTTCGCTCAAGTGACCAAAACCCGGCATAACAGAGTTAGGAACATACGCCTTTGGGTCTTTAAAGTGGCCAAAAAGCCATACCCTATCCTTTTTGCTTCCCACATGGGTGAGGTCAGGGCCTGTTGTCCCGCCAATGCCATTTATCATATGGCAATTAGAACAACCCAGTGACTGATAAAGTCTCTGGCCAGATGTAAGCTCCCTTCCAGCGACACCCGCTGCAGTTGCCAATATCGGCTTGGGTGGCCAGCCATTGGTATCGACCTTTGAGATCCAATCAAGGAAGGCTATCAACTTTTCCGCCTCTTCTGAAGTTATCCCGAATTTGGGCATTGATGCCTTAGGGTTTACAGATTTTGGATCCATCAAAAACTGCTTGAGGTACTCCTTCGGTTTCCTTTCTGTCACCTTTGTCATGTCAGGCGCAAAATACGACCCGTTACCCAGGATTGTATGGCATCCTATACAATCGTATTTGTGCCACACCATCTTTCCCGCATTCACCTCTTCTGTAATCTCCGGAGCCCTTTTTGGAAGTTTCGCCAATGTGTCAAATGTGAGAATTACAAGAATAACGAAGAAGAAGAGGCTGCCGAAGATGAAAAGATTTCGTGCTGCCTTGTTGCTCATACACACCTCCTGAAGTTATTGGTTGATAAATAGCACTAAAACAGTGCATTTGAATCTACCCCCATGGATGCTGAATTATTGTATATATGTATGAATTCCCGCTATGATTTATATCATAATTGTAATTGTAGTGAATACAAGGACGTTGTCAAGTTTTTCCCCTAACAACACGACCGGGCTTGGTGCCTTAGCCATTTTGTTCTCTGTGTGCTTTTGAAGTATAATTACTTATGGAAAGGCAGCAGATATACGACATCATAGTGGATAATCTTCCGGTTGGCTTCTCGATAGTAGACAAAGACGGAATTATTGTTGACTTTAACAGCACTGCTGAGAGAGTAACAGGCTACTCAAAAAAGGAGATATTCGGCAAATCGCATCTCGAAATCCTTCATGGTACAAATGATAAAGAGGCCTGCCCTTTGTTTAAACATGCCCTTGAACGTCGCGAACAGTCTGTGGCAACAGAGACTATCATAAGGAGAAAAAGTGGTGAAATCATCGTTTTATCCGTCACGACCTCTCCTCTTTTTGATAATGACGGCAATCTTATAGGAGGTATTGAGCTATTCAGGGATATCACCGAATTAAAGCGATTGGAAAGGGAGAGAAAGAATATCCTTTCGATGTTTGCCCATGACATGAAAAACCCTGTTATTACCGCAGAAGGTTTTATATCAAGGCTGCTTTCCGGAAAGGCGGGACTACTGTCGGAAACTCAAAAAAACTACCTTGATCTGGTAAAGGAGGAGCTGGATGGGCTGCAGGGATTGATCACTGATTTTCTTGAGTTTTCGAGATTTGAAGCAACAGAGTGTAAACCTGTATTGGGACCATTCAATATAGAAGCCTCCATGCGCAAACATATCGAGATAGCAAAGGTAGAGGCTGAGAAGAAGAACATTAAAATTTTCTTTGAGGGCTACGAAGGAATACCGGTGGCTAATGCGGATGCAATGTTAATCGGCAGGGTTATTACCAATCTCCTCGATAATGCAATAAAATACACAAATCCCGGAGGGGCAGTAACAATCAGCCTTATTGATGGTGACGGAGATGTAATTGTCAGGCTAAAAGACACGGGCATAGGCATTTCTGAAGATCACCTTCCATATATATTCGATGCGTTTTATCGAGGAAAAAGGGATTTAAAAGGGTCAGGGCTCGGTCTGTCCATTGCAAAGACAATAGTGGAGGCGCACGGCGGGAGGATCTGGGTTGAGAGTATCCCCGGAAAGGGAAGCACCTTCAGCTTTACCCTGCCAAAGAATCGATAACCTTGTACACACCTTGCATTAATTCTCAAATAGAGATATGATTTGTTTTAGAAATTATTTTAAGGAGGGTAAAATGAGTTTACAAGATGAAATTGCAAAGGTGGCGCACGAGCTCTATGAAAAGAGCGGGAGGATCGGAGGCAGAGACATGGAAAACTGGATCGAGGCGGAAAGGATTGTAATGGAAAGACACAAAGGCCAGAAAAAGACATCCTCAAAGGCAGGCGCTAAAAAGACAGAGACCAAAAAGGCAGAGACGAAAAAGGCTGCAGCCCCGAAAACAACCGTAAGAGCAAAAAAGACAAAATAGTGAAAGAAGCGCTGCTTTACGAAAAGATTGGTGATGGAAAGGCAAAATGCCATCTGTGCAACCATTATTGCACCATTTCACCCGGCAAGAGGGGGATATGCGCAGTTAGGGAAAACAGGGACGGCACGCTTTACACCCTCGTATACGGGAAGGTCATAGCCCGGCATATAGATCCCATAGAGAAGAAGCCTCTGTTCCATTTCCATCCCGGTTCACGCTCTTATTCCATTGCCACTGTCGGCTGCAACTTCAGGTGCCTGTACTGCCAGAACTATGAAATATCTCAGTATCCAAAGGAATATCCGGATATACCCGGAGAGGAAATGACACCGGAACAGGTTGTCAGCGAGGCAGAGCTTACAGGATGCAAAAGCATATCCTATACCTACACGGAGCCCACAATATTCTTTGAATTTGCATACGACTGTGCAAGGCTTGCGCATGAAAAGGGAATAAAAAATGTATTTGTCAGCAACGGATACACAAGCCCGGAGGCAACAAGACTTATTGCGCCATATCTTGATGGAAACAATATTGATTTAAAGGGGGATGAAAATTTCTACAAGAAGGTTGCAGGCGCAAAACTTCAACCTGTTCTAAATACCATTAAGCTAATGAAAGAGCTCGGTGTCTGGGTCGAGGTAACGACACTCATTATTCCAACCTATAACGACTCTGAAGAGTTTTTGAAATGGACAGCCGAATTTGTAAAATCCGTTGACCCTGCAATGCCATGGCATGTGACACAGTTCTATCCTACTTATAAATTAACAGACCAGCCCAGGACGCCCATAAAGACCCTGAGGATGGCGAGGGATATAGGTTTAAAAGCAGGCCTGAAATATGTCTATGAAGGGAATGTGCCTGGTGAGGGCGGCGAGAATACTTACTGTCCTTCATGCGAAGAATTGCTTATAGAGCGTTTTGGATTTTCCCTGACGACAATTAAAATGAAGAACTCAAAGTGTTCAAAGTGCGGGGCGCAGATCGACGGTATTGGAATGCCGTGAATAAGCAGTTACTGGCTTTCGCTTCAGACGCTATTTTTCGACAGTTCTAAGCTCATTCCGCTACAGCCGCAAAACTCGTCCCTTCGGGACTCAGACAGTTGCGGCTGTTTAACGCTCCATTTCGCTAAGAACTGTTACCGAAAAATATCGAATTCCGCTCAAACCAGTAACTGCTTATTCCCTACCGATAAGGTATCTATTTCTATATCGCAAATACAGGACTATATCCACAGTCACCATTAATCCGTTGAGCATATAGAGATACACCACTGCATCGTAGTTATAGAAAATCTTGTGCAGTATGCCCGCTATATAGCCGGTGAGCACGATTATGAGAAAGGGCAGGCTTTTGCCTCTCACCTCTTTATATCGCAGGGACTTGTAAATGGAAAATGGCCATGCAGCGCCGAAGCATAGAAGCATGCCGATTTCGAAAATGCTCATGTCCTTTAAGAGCTTGTAAATCCTGCGGCGATAAAGTTATATTATAATTAAAATTTTAAGTCTGAAGATAAATATGATTGAAGGTCTTAAAAGCAATACATCGGGCATTACCAAAAAATACTACCTGAATCTGGCAATAATATGGACATCCCTTATTATTATTTCCGTTATATGGAACATTTACCAAACCCGTGAAGAGACCATAGAAAAGGCCCGCATCGAGGCAAGAACCATCTTCGAGCATAATATCGCCTACAGGAGATGGAACACAATGCACGGCGGCATATACGCCCCTGTCGCAGAGAAAAACCAGCCCAATCCCTACATCGTTGACCCCAACAGGGATGTAACAACAACAAACGGCATAAAACTCACATTAATAAATCCCTTCCGTATGACAAAGCAGGCATATGAGCTCTTACAGGAGCAGTCGCCGATGCCTACTATAAACAGGACGGTCAGCCTGCAGCCTTTGAACCCTGACAACACACCGGATGAATGGGAAAAGAAGGCGCTCCTCGAATTTGAAAAGGGACGCAGCGAGGTGAGCGAGATTACCACCATAAATGGTAATCCTTACATGAGGATTTTAAAGCCTTACATAACAGTGGAAGGATGTCTGAAATGCCACGGTTTCCAGGGATATAAGGTGGGTGATATAAGGGGAGGAATGAGCATAGCCGTTCCGATGAACCCATATTATGCAAGCGAGGCAAGGACCTGGAAGACCATAGCCGTAACACATTTGCTGATATGGCTTGTGGGAATGGGCGGTATTGTTATGCTTACCAGAAGTATTAAGAGACAGCAGCAAAAGACCGAAGAGAGCGAAAGCAAATTCAGAACCCTCTCCGAATTTGCCCATGACTGGGAATACTGGGTGAAAGAGAATATGGAGATAGTCTTTATGTCACCGTCCTGCGAGCATATAACAGGGTATACACAGGAAGAGTTTTTAAATAGCCCCCACCTTTTATGCGATATGGTTCATCCGGAAGACAAGGTTGTGTGCGGAGAACATATGGCCGATTTCAGGGCGCCTCAGCACGAAGAGATGGAATTCCGCATCATCGCAAAGGACGGACAGGTGAAGTGGCTGTCCCATGTATGCGGCCCCATATATGTGAACGGACAGTTCCTCGGACGGAGGGTGAGCAACAGAGATATTACAGACAGGAAGATGCTTGAAGAACAACTGATACAGTCCCAGAAAATGGAGTCCCTCGGCCTTCTGGCAGGCGGCATTGCCCATGATTTTAACAATCTTCTGACAGCCATTACAGGGTATTCATCCCTTCTACAGGAAGAGATCGGTAACGGCAGCGATAAGACCAAACGTTATATTCAGAATGTGTTGAATGCCTCAGAGAAGGCCCAAAATCTTACATCGAGCCTGCTGACCTTCAGCCGTAAGCAGATTATAAAGCCCAGCACAATCAGTCTTAACGAGGTGATAAAAAATATCTCGGGACTTTTGCAGCGTCTCATAGGTGAGGACATCGAGCTCAGGCTTAAATGTTCCGATGTAGAGTTCCCTGTATTTGGAGATGCCCATCAGATAGAGCAGGTTGTGATGAACCTTGCAACCAATGCGAGAGATGCCATGCCGTCTGGCGGAGTACTATCAATAGAAACGACACCTGCAATGCTCGATTCCGAATATACAGAAAAGTACGGCGCTAAACACGGCAAGTATATGATGATTTCTATAAGCGACATCGGTATGGGTATAGACAAAAAGGATATGGTGCATATATTTGAGCCATTCTATACAACAAAAGAGAAGGGCAAGGGAACAGGACTTGGACTGTCAATGGTCTATGGGATAATAAAGCAGCATGACGGGTTTATAAATGTCTATAGCGAGAAAAATATCGGGACGACATTCAAGATATATATCCCGGCTGCTCATAAGGTGGAAGATGCTAAAAAGGGCGATGTTGATTACAAATACAAAACAGAGCAGGACTTCAGAGGCAATGAAACGATACTTATAGCAGAAGACGAGGAATCGGTAAGGGAGTTTCTGAGAGATGTTTTTGAGGCATACGGATATCAAGTAATTCCTGCAATGGACGGAGAAGATGCTGTTTCAAAGTATAATGAAAATAAAGAGAGAATTGACATGGTTATACTTGATGTTGTTATGCCTAAGAAAAACGGCAAAGAGGTTTATAACCTCATCAAGGAAACAAATCCCGGCATTAAAATTCTCTTCATAAGCGGCTATACTCAGGACATACTCACTTCAAAAGGCATTTACGAGGAGGGATTGGAGTTTATTGCGAAGCCCCTGGAGATACGGGTTCTGATGGCCAAGGTCAGAAATATTCTTAATAACCAGCCCGGATAAATTTCAAACAGGCACCATGCATGACAAATACCCCAAAGGGAGTCACATCTATCTTATTGCTATCCTTATAGCTGCGACTATTATCACAATAATAAGCACTGTTTTAACCTACAAAAATTCCTTAAAGGCAGCGGAAGACTTCCTGAAACTTCAGGCACTCGGCATAGCAGTGAGCCTTGAGGCATCAATGTCAAAGGGTATTGCTGAAAAAGAAAATATCTTTAGGGATATCATTACAGCTTCATGTGTTCGGGATGTTTTTTGTGATAACCATTCTCTGGGTTGTCGGTTATTTCTTTATAAGGGCATCGAGGCATTCCGATGAATTGAGAATGAAAATGGCAGAGAGGGAGAGGCTGGCCGTGATAGGAGAGATGGCGTCTGTCCTCGCCCACGAGATAAGGAATCCGCTTGGCAGCATAAAGGGCTTTGCACAGTATCTGAAAGAACAGAACACAGATAACAGAACACAGAGCACAGACTCTCTGGACATAATAGTTTCGGAATCAAAGAGATTGGAAGAATTGACCGAAGACCTGCTCATGTATGCAAGACCCATAGAGGTAGGACTCCAGGAATTTGATATTGGCGAGCTTGTTAATGAAATTGTCACGGCTATAAATAAATCGGAGGGCAATGCGAAAAGAATAGATATGAAGGTTTTTGTACCTTCAGAGTTGAACATAAAATCTGACAGGGACAAGTTAAAACAGGTAATGATGAATATTATTCATAACTCTATGGATGCAGTGGACAGTGATGGGATTATTGAGATAAAGGCTGAGAATATTAATAATAAGGTAACCATGACGATAAAGGACAATGGATGCGGCATGAATAAAGAGACAAGAGATAATGCATTCAAGCCTTTTTTCACAACAAAGACAAAAGGGACAGGACTTGGGCTTGCCATTGTGGATAAGCTCACAAAATCCATCGGAGGCGAAATTAAGATGGAAAGCGAGCCGCAAAAGGGAACTGTTTTTAAAATAGTGATGCCTAAAAATTTTATATAATACCCTATGCACAAAGAAAACTTCAGAATACTTATAGTGGATGATGAGAAGTCCTTCCTGCTCCTTTTGTCGAAAATACTTGAGGATACAGGATATGCGGTGAAAGGCTTTACAGATCCGGAGGAGGCAGTAAAGGCAGTGGACTCCTTTTCGCCTGATAGTGCTGCTTTTCCTGCGGTGGTCAGAAATCCCAACGATGCCTTTACTAAAGCTTTAATTTATGTGTATGACAATAATCTTACAAGTATAACAACAGGTGGTATCTGTGGCAGAAAGACAACCGGTATAACTGTTGGGACTACGCCTAACGTAGCCTTTGTAGTTATAAGCGGAAGCGATGACTATACTATTGATACTACCCTTAACGGCACCCTGAACGGTTCGCCTATAAATGGCGTTATTACCGGTTCCGGATACATTACAGGGACCATAACAGTGAATGATAACGATATTATCAAATGGATAACCCTCGATGAACTCAGGATAAAGGCTGGGTGTCAGGGAGCCCAGCTTAAGATTTTGAATAATGAACTGCCATATGGTTTTCAAAATAGCCCCTATAGTAGCGTTACTACATTTGCTGATGGTGGAGTCCCGTTTACCGGTGTTGGAAAATATAGATGGTGTGTAAATGGAACATTACCTTCTGGACTATATTTATGCCCTTCTAATGTTTTGGAGGCAACAAATTGCTTAAGTGTGGATGAGTCAAACTGGGAACGCTCTGATACTACGACTTTTGGCAATTCTACCTGCACTGGTAATGGCACGCCCACAAGTTCTGGTACCTTTAATCTTACTTTCTTTGTGAGGGATGATAATGACCAATCAGGTAATAATGATAATATTGCTCAAAAGACCCTTGTCTTAACAATAAATCCAGCAGCAGTTACTGGTTGTTCAGCCTATAGAGTATGGAATAATATTGGCTCAACATACGACTTTATGGTTGATGGTAACTGTAGAAATAATATAGTCAACGGTGGCGAGATTACAGAACAGGGTAGTAATCTGCTTCTTAACTCTGGCGAAACAATAGATAGGTATTTGCAATTTGGCACTTGTTGGGTTAGTGCAGGGGCATCATTAACTTACAACCAAGCTGTGACTGCTGATACTGACGGAGACTGTTGCGTTAACTTTAACGGAACAGATAGAACATGCCCATAAGGTAGGAGTTTAAAGAGGGAGGTTAAAGGGGACGGGCTACTTTCTACAACCTCCATCTTTTTGATATACCTCTCAATAAATCAATTTCTGTTATAATTTATCCATGAATGAACATGATGTTAAAAGATTAACTGAGTGCCTCTGTAAATACCCTGTTATAATCGCCTATCTCTTCGGCTCTGAGGCGAAAGGCACATCTGGAGTTTTGAGCGATATAGATGTCGCTGTGTTTATCAGTAAAGACATTGATAAATCAGAACGTTTTGACCTGAGACTCAGGCTCTCAAACGAATTATCATCCAGCATGAATAAAAGAGTCGACTTTGTTGTATTGAATGATTCTCCTGTGCAGCTTTCTTATGAGGTCATAAAACATGGGAAGTTGATATTCTGTAAGGATAAATCTATGAAAGTCGATTTGGAGGTGGAGATACTATCAAGATATCTCGACAGGAGATATTATGATAAAAGACATGCAGAATTGGTTATGGAGAAAATAGCATTGAGAGGGTTTTAATTAACATCCCCTTCCCCTCCTTTCCAAACCCCCATCTTTCTGATATACTTTTTAATAATCCCAAGGGAGGTGTCCCATGCTTGTAATCGCAGGAAATCTTAACACAAGAAACAAATCTTACACGGAGGCTGTTAAGAGTCGGGATAAGAAGGCCATAGAATCAATGGCTAAGACACTTGCTGAAAAGGGCGCTGACATAATCAATGTCCAGTGCTCCCTTGACGGCATTGGCGATGAAGAGACACTTCCGTTGGTTGCAGAGGTTGTCCAGAAGGCAACAGAACTTCCTCTATGCCTCGATTCGAGGAATGCAGAGGCTTTGAAAAAGACCCTTACGGTATGTAAAGAGCCTCCTTTGATAAATTATCTGTCTGCTGACGAGAAAAATTCCGATGAGATACTTTCCCTTGTGAACAGATTCAAGGCAAATCTCATAATCAGGGCATTAAAAGGGACTGTGCCCACAACCCTTGAGGCCAAGCTCCTTATTCTGGAGGATTTGATAGAAAAGGCCAATGCCGCTGATATACCCAATGAAAGGTTGTTTGCAGACCCTTCTGTGGTGCATATAGGCGGGGGCATAGGACAGGAGCATCTCCTTAATACCCATGAATGCATAATAGCCCTTAATGAAATGGTTGATCCACCCATAAATACCATTGCATGGATTTCCAATGTATCAACAGGACTGCCCAAAAAGTTAAAACCCCATGTGAATGCAGGATTCCTCTGTTATCTTGCCGGAGCAGGGTTGGATGCTGCCATGGTGGATGTAACAGACATGGAGGTAATGAAGACCGTGTATCTGATAAGGTCATTCAGGGACGAGGTGGTGTTTTCGCCTGCTGATATTTCATAAGTCATGCTTAAACTCCGTGACGGCATAATAGAACTTTACAAAAAGGTTGCCACATCTATTCCGGGTGATGTAGAAGAGGCATTAAAAACCGCTTATTCAAATGAGACAGAACCTCTCGCAAAAGAATCTCTGAATATAATCCTCCAGAACATCACTACTGCAAGGAAAACATCTCGTCCCATATGTCAGGATACAGGATTCCCTGTGTTTTATGTTAAAGTCCCAAAGGGATTAAGTCATCAGCTTATCAAGGGTATGATAATGGATGCCACCCGCATTGCCACGAATAAAATACCATTACGGCCCAATGCCGTGGATATAATAACCGAAAAAAATACAGGGGACAATGTGGGTGACCATTTCCCGATTGTCTATACAGAGGAGACAGTGGAGCAGTTTCTTGCAGTAGACCTCATGTTAAAAGGCGGGGGCTGCGAGAATTTGGGGCAGACCTATAAACTTCCAATGGTATTGGATTATGAAATAGCCACCCCCCTTACTAAGGGAGGGATGGGGAGGGTATTAGCAGAGCGGGATTTCGAGGGTGTGAGAAAGTGCGTACTGGACGCAGTTTTCAAGGCCCAGGGCAGGGGATGTCCGCCATATACCATTGGTGTTGCCATAGGTGGCGCAAAGGATCAGGTGACATTCCTCTCCAAAAAACAACTGATGAGAAGGATTACTGATACGCATTCAAACGCTGCAATAGCGGAGCTGGAAAGTAAAATCCTGAATGATATTAACAGCCTTGGCATAGGCACTGCAGGATTGGGAGGCAGAACCACAGCCATCGGTGTAAAAATCGCAGCAGCTCACAGGCACCCTGCTTCATATTTTGTTGATATATCCTTTTCATGCTGGGCAAACAGAAGGGGAAGATTAATATGGTAAATCCGGAATCAGAAATCCTAAATCCTAAATCGTTGAATACACCCCTGTCAAAGGAAGATGTGCTAAATCTAAAGGTTGGAGATATGGTGTTGATCAGCGGTCAGATTGTTACAGGAAGGGATAAGATTCATAAATTCCTCGTCCATGAAAGGCCTGATAAAAAGGACATCCCCTTTGAACTCCATGGCGGGATAATCTACCACTGCGGCCCTATAATCAAAAAAATAGATGAGAAGTATACATTAATTGCAGCAGGCCCAACAACGAGCATGAGGGTTGAGATGTATGAAGCAGAAGTCATCAAGACATACGGAATAAGGGGCATTATAGGAAAGGGCGGAATGGGAGAGAAGACTCTGAATGCGATGAAGGAACAAGGCTGCGTGTATTTTCATACCATCAGCGGTGCTGCGGCATATCTTGCAGACAGAATCAAGAGTGTTAGAGATGGGTGGAAGATAGAGGAATTCGGTGCACCAGAGGCGATGTGGTTATTGGAGGCTGAGGATTTCCCTGCAATAGTGACAATGGATGCCCATGGAAACAGTCTGCACAGGGATATAGAGAAAATATCTCTAAAAAGATTAAAGGAGATAATTGGATGAAGTTCTTTATTGCAGGCGGGACAGGATTCATCGGTAAACACCTTATAAATACCCTCAGTAAGGATGGGTATAATGTCCGGTGTCTTGTAAGGACAGAGGAAAAGGCAGCAGTCTGCAAAAAGGCAGGTTTTGAAGCAGCCATCGGCGATATTACAGACAGCGAAAGTCTGAAAGAAAGACTCGATAATTGTGATGTTGTTGTTCACCTTGTTGGCATTGTCGAAGAAAAGGGGGGCATGACATTTGAAAGGGTTCATGTTGAGGGAACAAGAAACCTTATAGATGAGGCAAAAAGGGCTAACATAAAATATATATTTTACCAGAGCGCTCTCGGCTCTTCTGTAAACTCATGGGCAAAGTATTACAAGACAAAGGCAGAGGCAGAAGAGATTGTCAGGACAAGCGGCATCCCTTACATCATCTTCAGGCCATCTCTTGTGATAGGAAGGGGAGACGGTTTTACAGAAAAGCTCAAAGAGCTTGTCCGTCTCGGACCCTTTGTCCCCATTCCAGGCAGCGGCGATTCAAAATTTCAGCCCATATATGTAGAAGACTGGGTGAAATGTTTCATGACATTATTTTCACCCCCCCTAATCCCCCCCTTGGCAAGGGGGGGCAAGGGGGGTGAAGATGCATCACGGATTTACGAATTCGGCGGGCCCGAACATCTCACATACAATGAAATAGTCCTGCAGCTCATGGAGGCTATGGGAATAAACAAACCTTTAATACATCTTCCGTTAAAGCTTATAAGACTGAGCCTGCCTTTCTCCGGAATATCGAGGGGGATAGGCAGCCTATTTGGCAGGAAGATACCAATGGCTACAAGCGAGCAGCTCAGCCTGCTGCAGTTTGATAATATATGCGATAAAGATTCTGTGGGAAGAAATTTTGGCTTTATCCCCATGACTTACAGAGAGGCTCTGAAGTTATTTATTAAGGAGTAATAGATGGCTACAAGAAGGGTATATGAATTAATGACAGCGGATGTCATTACCTTAACAAAAGATGCAAAGCTGAGCGAAGCGGTCAGAAAATTAGCAGATAACAACATAAGCAGCCTTGTTATAACAGACAGCCATGCACCTATAGGAATAATTACAGAACGGGATATGACAAGGATAGCAACTACTGCATCGGGAATTGGTATAAGCGGCGATATTTGTGACCTGCCTGTTTCAGATATTATGTCAAAGAATCCTGTTACCGTCTATAAGAATGCTGATATTATCACTGCCCTCGAAATGATGGAGAGGAACCGCATCAGGAGGCTTATAGTTACCGATAAAAACGGCAGGCTGAAGGGGATAATCACTTACTCCGACATCCTGAAGAAGCTGGAGGAAGAGTTTTTTAAAGTCCATACAACAATTGATGCTGTTACGACCAAGGGGATTATGAAGGTTACGCCGGCTGTCACTCTAAAATCAGCAATAGACAGAATGTCGAAAGAGAAAAGGAGCTGCATACTCGTGGTTTCCAGCGATGCATCGGAGAAGGATGTCATGGTCGGGATAATCACGGAGAGGGATATCGTCAAGCTTCTTCTTAAAAAGACTCCTATGGACACACCTGTGAAGGATATATGCACAAGGAATATCGTATATGCAAACGATGATATGATCCTCTATGATGCGATAAGGATAATGAATGAGCGCAGGATAAGACATCTCGTGGTCGTTGACAGCAGGATGCAGTTAAAAGGCATAGCCACCCAGACAGACATAATAGGCCTTCTTCATGAAAATATAACAAAGGGCATAAGGGATCAATTGCATAGGTTTAAGGAATCCCTCGATATATTGCAGACAGGATTTGTCGAGTTTGAAATGAACAATGAAGGCACAATCCTATGGATAAACAAGTACGGCGCAAAGGAGCTTGGTTTTGACAATGTGGATAATGCGATAGGAAGTCCTTTTGTCAGTCTGCTGAAAGACAGGGGGCAGTGGTCTGAGTTTGTGAGTAAGGCAAACGGAAAATCCGCAGCAGTCCAGTTTATATTCCACCTTAATATCCCGGGCGAAAAGATAATAGACGGCTCTTTCAGAATCAGAAAATTTGCAGCGAGCGGTATATTTAAGGATATAACGGATAGGTTTATCGAAGGAGAATGCATAAGGAATGAAAGGAATCGGTTTGAGAATATTTTAAAAACACTCTCGGAAGGCCTTATGATTTACGATAAAAACGGCATTGTAAAGGATGTAAATGATGCTGCATTATCCATGTTGGGACTTCCGAGGGATGAAGTGGTTGGACAGTCTTATTATCCTTCGAAATTTGCCATGCTTGATGAGAATGGGAATATTCTCAACAGGAATAGTATGCTCATATCGGGTGTTTTGAAGAACGGTTCGGCTGCAAAGAATGTGATCCGTGGACTGAAAAGGGCCGATGGCACAATTCTATGGTTTACCGCGAGCATTACTCCGATATTGGACAGGAATAATGAGGTGGAGGAGCTTATTAATGTAATGACCGACATCACGGAGCTTTACAACCTCGAAAAGAGAAATCAGAAGATACTGGAGACTGCAAAAGAGGGCTACTGGGAAGTTGGGCTGGATGGAAAAATCATGAAGATCAACAAGTCGTTGTCCAGAGTCCTCGGGTACCTGGAAGAAGAATTGATCGGCAAGAGCATATACAATATCGTTGATGAGAACAATAAGAAGATATTCGAGCAGGCTCTGGAAAAGAGAAGAGATGGAATATCCGAGAGCTACGAGATAACCCTCAAGCACAAAACCGGCTCAGATGTCTATGCCATTGTTTCCGCATCGCCGAGAATGGACTCTTCAGGAAAGGTGGTCGGAGCATTCGCCTTTATAACAGATGTTACGGATTTGAAATCCACACATAATATGCTTCATACAATAGCATCGTTCTCTAAGGACCTTACACGAGCCTTAACAGAAGCAGAGGCATGCGAGATACTTAAACATTACCTGCTCTCTATCAGAAAGGGACAGGCAAGGATAAATGCTATTTATCTAATGAATATAGACCCAAGCAGGCACTATACAGAAGAGGTGATAAGGTATAATGACTCTGGTTTAGAGGAGATCAACAAGTTTCCGGGGCTTGATAAGTGCAAGTCTTACATATACGCAGCGACCTTCTTAATAAATGACCTGTCAAGGGATTATGCCTGTCCATTCCAGAGATTCAATGCAGGATCGGGAAGTTACTGCTGTACTGCCATTAATATCGGAGGTTCGACTGCGGGCATCCTCCATATGTACAGCATGTATCAGAACTTTTTTACAGGGGATATAAAAGAGGCGATTGACAGTTTCATCGCTATGTTTGCTCCTGTGGTAAATAATATGAGACTTCTCGAAATGAATAAGAAACTGGCCCTCATAGACCCGCTGACAGGTCTGTATAACAGGAGGTATCTGGAGGCATTTATCGAAAAACAGCTGGCTATAACAGACAGGAATAATCAGCTTTTGAGCATGGTCATGCTTGACATAGACAATTTTAAATATTTCAATGACACCAATGGCCATGAGGCAGGGGATATGGCGCTGAGAAGCATTGCACATGCCATAAGCAAGAATATCCGTGTATCGGATATAGGAGTGAGATACGGGGGCGAGGAATTCATAATTGTCCTGCCAAATACCGATAAGGTTACTGCCTTTGAGGTTGCAGAGAGGATAAGGGCTACTGTTGAGAGCACACCTGTGGCTGCCGGTTCTGACAGAAGGATATTTGTGACTGCGAGCTTTGGGGTTGCAACTTACGGCATTGATGCAGATAGCTTTGATGCATTATTGGCAAAGGCTGACAATGCGCTTTACGATGCAAAGAAGACAGGCAAGAATAAAATATGTCTGGCATGATATTGATATAAAAGTGAGAGGTGAGAAGTTGGAAATGAGAAGTTTTTTAGTTCCTACTTCTTACTTTCTACTTCTCACTTAACTACAAGCACGGGGCATTTGGAGTAATCTACCACCTTTGATGAAACGCTTCCTAATAGGAATTTCTTTGTGCCGTGCCTTCCGTGAGAGCCCGTTATAATCAAATCGACCTTCATTTTCTGGGCTGTTTCGAGTATCTTTTCGGCAGGGTCGCCCTGTCTGATTAATGTTTTAACCTCTATGGATTTGCCTGACAGGGACTTTCTTATCTTCTCCATCGCCTCCGTTGTTTCTTTTGAAAGAGCGTCAAATATGCGATTTCTGTCCACATCCGAAAGCTCTGTGAGGTAAAGCTCAGGAATCACTGCAAGTACTGTAAGAGAAGCGTTGAAGTTTACGGACATTTCTACCGCTTTTTTTAATGCCTTATCTGAAGATTTAGAACCATCATGGGCTACAAGTATTTTTTGCATAATCTCCTCCTTTGCCTATTTTGCGTCTTTCAGACTTTTTACAAAATCTCTATTGTCAATGTACCACTTAACACTATTTTCAACGCCATCTTCAATGGATGTCTTTGGCGACCAGCCGAGCCTTTCCCTCGATGAGCCGATGTCTGCCCATGTTGCGGTTATGTCTGCAGGATGAAGGGGGAGCCATTGTATCTCTGCCTTTTTCCCGAGTTTCTCTTCGATAAGGTTGATAACATACATAAGCTCTACGGGCCTGTCATTGCCGAGGTTGAATGCCTCATACCCTACGGTTTTTAATCCCTTTATGGTGCCTTCGGCAATATCGTCTATATATGTGAAGTCACGATTCTGTTTCCCGTTGCCAAAAACAGGTATGGGTTTGCCCGTGTCTATATTTTTTATAAATTTGAAGATGCTCATATCAGGACGACCTGCCGGGCCATAGACAGTAAAATATCTCAGAACAGTTACATCAATCCCACAAAGGTAGTGATAGCTGTAACACATAACCTCTGCGCCTTTCTTTGTGGCTGAATATGGCGCCAGAGGATGGTCGGTGCTATCCTTAACGCTGAACGGCATTTTCTTGTTGTCGCCATAAACGCTCGATGTGGATGCAAGGACAAACTTCTTGACATCGTTTGTCTTGCAGCACTCAAGGAGATCAAGGGTGCCTTTCAGGTTTGTGTCAAGATACGCCCACGGGTCTTCGACAGATGCCCTGACACCTGCCCTCGCTGCAAGATTGATAACAGCATCTATCTTGTAATTTGCAAATACTGTTTTTACCGAACTGAAATCGCCTATATCACAGGCATGAAAATTAAATTCTCCCTTTAACTTCTGACTTCCGGTTTTTAACTGTTCAAGACGCCATTCCTTCAGCCTTGGGTCATAGTAGTCGTTTATATTGTCCACGCCTATAACGGATGATCCCTGTTTTAAGAGTAATTCAGAAACCTTATAGCCTATGAAGCCGCAGCATCCTGTAACAAGAATATTGTTCAATCTCTCTCCTCCAGATTAAGCTCATCTATTTTACCATATTTTATCGGGACTTCACATGAATCCTTATCGGAGTGCCCTTGAAGGAATACTCTTCCCTTAATGCCTTTTCTATATGCCTTATATGATGGTCTTTGACGCCGGATGGATAATTGACAAATATTGTAAAGGTCGGAGGCTCGACTCCTACCTGAGTTATGTAGAAAAACTTTAGTTCTTTGCCCCTGTATGTCGGAAATGGCTTTGCCGAGATAATTTTCGAGAGGAATTTATTGAGATCTCCTGTTGGTATTCTTTTCCTCCTTTCAACAATAATTTCATCTATGAGAGGAAATATTTTTGTCGTCCTCTTTTTTTCGAGGCCTGATGTGGTGATGCAGGGGGCATAATTCATAAACCACATCTTGTTTTTTAGTTCCTGTGTTATTCTTTTATACTCTTCATCAGGTTCGGGTATGAGGTCCCACTTATTTAAAAGGAATATTGCGCTTTTGCCGTATTCTTCCACTACTCCTGCTATTTTTTTGTCCTGTTCAACTATGCCCTCTGAAGCATCGAGGACGATTATTACGACATCAGCTTTTTCTATGCTCCTGACTGCCCTGACAACAGAGAACCTTTCGATGGAGTATATCTTGCCCCTTCTCCTTATTCCTGCAGTATCAACAAATAGATACTTTTTCCCATAATAAGTGCAGATGGAATCTATGGAATCTCTTGTAGTGCCGGGAACAGGGCTGACTATAAGCCTTTTTTTCCCCAGGAGGGAATTTATCAGAGTTGATTTCCCGACATTCGGCCTTCCAACAACAGCAATTTTTGGAATATCCTCCTCCATCGATGGCCTGACTTCTCCCCTTTTGGGAATAAGAGAGACAATCTTGTCCATCAGTTCATCAAAGCCGTAGCCTGTTTCTGCGGATACAGGAATAATCTCATCTGCGCCTATTTCATAAAATTCGATCAGCCTGTCTTCTTTTGAAGGAGTATCTATTTTATTTGCAACCCAAAGAATTTTTTTGCCCGATTCCCTCAGGATATTTGCGAGCTCTGCATCAGAAGGATTGAGTCCTTCTTTAGCGTCAAGCAGATGGATTATTAGGGCAGCCTCTTCAATTGCGAACAGCGCCTGCTCCTTCACCTGACGGAGTATTTCCCTGTTTTCATGCGGCATCTCTTCTGTATAAAATCCGCCGGTGTCTATTACTATAAACTTCTCGTTATTCCATTCAGACTCTGCGTAGTTCCTGTCTCTCGTAACGCCGGGAATGCTCTCTGTGATGGCGGTGGATTTTGTGAGGTCGGCGCTCATCCGCACTATGCGGTTGAAAAGTGTGGATTTGCCTACATTTGCTCTTCCGACAATGGCAATAATTGGTTTCATAATCAGTCTTTCGTCTCCGTAATCTCATACGCCTTGATCTTTTTGTGGAGATTGCTTCTTTCAACATCAATAGCCTCAGCAGTCTTGGACACATTCCAGTTGTTCTCCTGAAGCCTTCTTGTTATAAAATCTCTCTCAAATGCATCACGCGCATCCTTGAGTGTCTTGTATGAGAAGTAATCATATTCTTTGAATGTGTGCTGTTGCCTGAACATTCCAAGCACATCCACATCTGTCTTATTGATTACATTTGAAGGCACCATTATCATAAGTCTCTCGACAGCATTCTTTAACTCTCGTATATTTCCCGGCCAGTCATAATCCTGAAATATTTTTATTACATCATGGGACATCTCTTTCGGCTTAACACCGTATTCGGCTGCAAACAATTCAATAAAATGCCCGATTAACTGCGGAATATCATTGTTCCTTTCCTTTAAAGGAGGAATGATTATCGGGATTACATTTAATCTGAAATAGAGGTCCTCTCTGAAATTCCCATTTTTTACCTCTCCTAAGAGGTTCTTGTTTGTTGCTGCAATAATTCTCACATCGACTTTTATATTCCTGCTGCCTCCAACCCTCTGGAACACCTGTGTCTCTATTACCCTTAGAACCTTTGCCTGTGTCTGGAGCGTCATATCCCCTATTTCATCAAGGAACAGGGTGCCTTTATCTGCAAGCTCAAACTTGCCGTTTTTTCTTTCAGTTGCACCTGTAAAGGCGCCCTTTTCATGGCCGAACAGCTCGCTCTCGATTAGTTCCTGAGGTATCGCAGCACAGTTTACCTCCACGAATGGACCGCTGGCTCGCTGGCTTTTTTCGTGAAGCATTCTTGCAACAAGCTCCTTGCCTGTTCCGCTCTCTCCGAGGATTAAAACCCTGCTGTTGCTCTGCGCAGCCATCTCTATCTGCTGCCTTAAGACCCGCATTTTTTCCGAGTCTCCTGTTAGTCTATATTTCCTGATTAAATTCTCTTTTAATGAACGGTTCTCTTCCTCCAGGCTTTTGCGCTCCAGCGCCCTCTTTGCAGCTATCAATACCTTCTCGAGGGACAATGGCTTTTCTAAAAAGTCATATGCGCCAAACCGTGTAGCTTTAACTGCAATCTCGATATTCCCATGCCCGGAAATCATAATTACAGGAATGCTGCTGTCCATCTCTTTCAGTCTTGATAATGTCTCGATTCCATCCATTTCAGGAAGCCACACATCTAAGAATATAATGTCAGGCACATGTTCCTTTGCTGCTGTTAAAGCATCTTCGCCTGATGATGCAGTCAGGACATCGTATCCCTCGTCCTCCAGTATGCCCGAAAGACTTTCCCTTATGCCTTCCTCATCATCCACTATTAAAACGACTTTTTTTGACATTAATACACTCCTTCTTTGGCGAACAGTGAATAGTTTTTACTGACGACTATTCACTAACCTATAGGTATTTCAACGGTAAAGACACTGCCTCGGGGATTGTTGTCCCTAATCAGTATCCTTCCTCCGTGGTCTGTCACTATTTTATTTGCTATGGCAAGGCCGAGGCCTGTTCCATCCTTTCTCTTTGAGAAATACGGAATAAAGAGCTTCTCTTTTTCTTCGTCTCTTATTCCCGGCCCTGTGTCAGCTATATCAATTATTACACTATTTTCATGCATCTTTGCAAAAATATCAATGACCCCGCTATTGTTCATGGCCTTTATGGCATTATCTATAATATTTATCAGCACCCTCTTGAATTGCTCAATATCAACACTAACTAATGGAATCCCCTCCTGTACGACAACATTTATCTCTAAATCTTTAAACCCTTTATATAGAGAGACTGCATAGTCTATTAATTCGCTGAGATTTGCTGGAGCCTTATTTACCTCAGGCATTCTGCCGTACCTTGAGAAGATATCAACCAGTCTCTTCAGGCTTTCTACCTCTGTAATGATGGTCTTTGTTGACTTCTCAAAGACCGCATCGAAATCCGCATCTTTCTGATGCCATTTTTTGATGAGTCTTTCTGTTGAGAGCTTGATAGGAGTAAGCGGATTTTTTATTTCGTGCGCCATCCTCCTTGCAACTTCCTGCCATGTTATCACCTTCTGAGCCTTGATAACATCTGTGAGGTCGTCAAAGACAACGAGCATGCCCAGCGAGCCGGAGGTGTAAGATTCCCTTATGCCTGATATATAGACTATGAGGGTCAGGATTTTCCCATTTATATTAACCTTCACCTCTTTTTTTACTTCCCTTATCTCCTTGCCCTCTATATCTCTAACCATATTGGTTAAATCATCCGAACTAAGGCCTGTAATAAACTCCCTGTAGTATTTGCCCGTTACCTCTTCCTGTCTTACATTCAAAATGGAGCACGCTGCCTTATTGATAGTCAGGATTTTCCCTGTAGTGTCGAGGAATATTACTCCTGAATTGATGTTTTCGAGGATGTTTTCGAGGTAGAGTCTTCTCCTGTCAGACTCCATATAAGCCTTTTCAAGGGAATCTTTGCTGTCTTTTAATTGCTTCACCATCTCGTTGAACGAATTGATTAAAAGACCGACCTCATCTTCGCTCTTTACATCAACCTGAACATTCAGGTCGCCTGATGCAACCCTTTCGGTTGCCATTGCAAGGCTCTGTATAGGTATGGTGATGCCCCTCGATATTTTCAGCGAAACCCACAATCCTGTAAAAACCATCATAAGGGTTAAGAAACCGAGGATGAGTATGTAATTTAGCCTCAAAGGCTCTTTGAAGGATTCAAGCTTCAGGTAGTTTTCATAGAGACTCTGTATCTCCCCTGTCTTTTCTGCAAATGTCTTTGGGAGGATAATCTCAACTACAATAACCCCTCCTTTAGAATGGTCGGGAACGGCAGCCCTTATAATGTCTCCGCTGTCCTTTGAAATGACTTCTGTGCCTTCTTTCCCGTGAAATGCGTCTTTAATCACATCGGTTGCATTAGGAGGCAGGCTCGCATGTCTGTGAATGGACATATCGGATGGGGAGGATTGTCTGCCGCTCGAAGCCTGCTTTGCTGTCTTCATCGCCCTTTCCCTCTCAAGATCGTAAAATGACCTTGCAAGCTCAACAGACTTGTTGAAGGGCTCTTTCATCTGCGGAGAAAATATGCGGCTTATATAATTTGTTGCGAGACCGCTTGCAGCAACAAAGAGGAAGGCTGACGGTATCAAGGTCAGGATGACAAATATGGCCATGAGTTTTGTCCTGAACCTGTAGCCTAATACCTTATGCTGCCTTTCCATATACAGCCTGAAGAGATTCTTGCCGACAAAAAACATGAGGGTAAGGAGCGCAAGGATATTGATTGTAAGAAATCCGATGAGCAATATCCTTGTTGTTATGTCAACAGAGGGCAGCTTTATAAAATAAAGCTCTACGGCTGTTACAGCAAGGACTAAAAACAGCAGTCCGAATACGATTATTAACGGCCTAAATATCTTCATTTCCCGCACAAGTGGGACTCTGTCCCCCCTGTGATAACCCCCTTCTGGATTTTACAACAAAAAATTTTTCATGGCGAATTTTTTGGATTTATTTTGAATATTTGAGAATCCCTTGTGATGCTGAACTCTTTCTCGGGCACGAAGAACAGTAGGTACCCTATGACCGGAGGCAGTTTTCTTATCCTTGAGTCGACTGTAACTTTAACAAAATATTCGCCGGGCTCCAGTTCCTTGATGTTTGTCAGCTTCGTGTCTGTAATATTCATTGTCCAGTCCATCATCGATTCCAAGTCTTTAAATCTCTTTTCAAGCTGGACATTGCCGTCAATGCTTGACGCAACATACTCCCTTTTTATGGGATTGCTTTTCAATACCTTTACCAGTTTTCTGCCTATGACAAACTCATCAGGCCAGACGCTCCAGACCCTGAAAAGGTCTATATAGAATATTAACTCTTTAGAGATGCCGTCATTAATGTCATTCATGAATTTCGAGTCTGGCTTTAAAGAGGTTGTAACATATATATCATTGTTGTTTGTTTTTACATTCACAACAGATATCTCCGTGGCAAGACCCTGAGCAGTAAACAGTAAGAAGAAAATAAAAAGGAGTAATGGAGTGATGGAGTAATGTCTCTTTGTTTTTGCAATACTCCAATACCCCAATACTCCAATACTCCACTGGCTTCTTACTTTTTTCATCTTGACATATAAGGAAAAATTTATTTTCATTATAACATAGACACTAAAAGACAGTAGGCAGTAAGCAGTAAAAAATAGTGCTTACTGCGTAGCGCCTACTGCTTACTAAAGCTTACTATAAGGAAGTGAGCTGAAAGGAGAGCACGGCAATTACAATCTGTTAAGGTAATTCAACCAAGAAAAAACCTAACAGAGGAGGTAATTGCCATGCATGGGAAAGATTATAACAAGCAG
>JAJYXI010000007.1 GCA_021791055.1 Nitrospirota bacterium
GATAACAGTCGCCTTTTCTTACAATCCTGAATATATTGAAAAGGTTAAAGCCATCTCCGGCCACAGATGGCATCCCGCTGAGAAACACTGGAGCTTTCCCGATACCAATGACACTTTAGAGAAGATTCTGAAGGTCTTTGAGGGCGAAGAAATTTGCATAGACCCTGTGTTGCAAGAGACTGTCCCAGATTTACGGACGGGTTTACCGATAAGTTTGGGTGGAGTCGTAGAATCGGGACTGTCCCCGTCTCCTGTCATTGCGAGGAGCGAAGCTACGAAGCAATCCTTGCATGACTTTGAAGACCTCAAACGTGAACTCCTTTCAAGAAAATACAGCTATCGGACTGTCAAAGGCTATCTTTATTACAACAGGGACTTTCTCGGCTTTGTAAAAAAGCAGCCATCAGAAATCAACGATAGCGATATAAAAGATTATCTCCTATACCTTGCCGAAGAAAAACAGTCAGCGACCTCAACACTTAATCAGGCAATCAACGCCCTGAAGTTTTACTATGTGTCAATGCTCAAAAAGAAGTTTATTTATGAGGTCAAAAGACCTCGTAAAGACAAAAAACTTCCAGTTGTATTAAGCAAAGAAGAAGTTGCAAAAATCCTCTCATCAGTTGATAATATCAAACACAGGGCGATATTGATGCTTGTTTATTCTGCTGGATTAAGAGTTGGAGAGGTTGTAAAATTGAAGCCAGAAGATATAGACAGCAAGCGGATGCTGATACACATCAAAGGGGCAAAAGGGAGAAAGGATCGTTATACGTTGCTTTCTGAGAGGGCATTAGAAATTCTGAGAGAATACTGGAGAAAATACAAACCTGAAAAATGGTTATTTGGAGGAGCAAAAGAAGGCAGATACCTTTCCATAAGGTCTGTGGATAAAATTTTCAGAAATGCCTGCGACAAAACTGGGATAAAAAAGGATGTCTCGGTGCATACTCTCAGACATAGTTTCGCCACTCATCTTTTGGAGGGAGGAACAGATTTGAGATACATACAGGAACTTTTAGGCCATGCTCACAGCAAGACAACTGAGATTTATACTCATGTAAGCACTAAAAGTTTAGGAAAGATAACGAGTCCTTTAGACACCATTGAGTTAGCGAAAGGAGGTGGTGAGTGAGATATTTTGACAGGAAAAGGGAATCTGGCAATTCTGCCAGAATGAAAATATCCGCACCAAGTGCTGATACAACCCCAATTTTGGAGTATATCAGCACTCAATGCTGATACAAACGAGTTAGGCAACATTTTGCTTGATGATTTTTTATTAAATAAAAGATGGTTAAACAGAGATGAAGATCCCAAATCGTGAAGAGTTTCTCAAAGGTTAGAGGAATTTGAAAAACATGAAAAACGGGATGCTATGTACAAGGTAGCAACATTTCTTGTATCACACTTTTGGGGCAACCCTTCTGACATGGCTGATGGATTAGGTGTTTTATTATTGACGTGGAATCAGGCATTTTACAGGTATGGTATCTTTGATTTCAATAACCTTGAACAATGTATATCTGAAAATCTGGAAAGAATCGAAAGATTCAGAAATCGAGATATTCTAAGCTTATTAAAATCTGATGAGCAAGATATAAAAAACTTATTCGAGAAATTTCTTAAAGCTCTACAAATTGACTCAGGGAAGATGCAAGGCAGGAAAAGCCCTGTGGCAGTTGCTAAAGCATTGCACCTCTTATCGCCTACTTTCTTTCCTCTTTGGGATGATAGGATTGCACGTGCTTATGGCTGTTATTATAGTGCGAATCCAGCCGAGCAGTATGTTTCATTCAGCAAGATTACAAAAAACATAGCTGAAAAAATTAAGACGTATATTAACCGCACGGATAAAACACTTATCAAGTTAATAGATCAATACAATTACTCAAAATATACTCAAGAATGGATTTAAGAAGAATAATGTATCGCCAAGCAAAACAGTCGCCTAACACGTTGCAAAAGACTTACGTTCAAATCCCGACATTTTATCGGGACTTCTTTTGCAACGGAACCGTTAGCCGTTCATTACAGGCAAAAGGAGGGAAAATAAAATGTATAATTTGGCAACGCCTAGTGTGAAGGTAATAAAAAATTGGACAACGTTCATATTCCTTTTGTTACTTTTAGTAGCTGGCTGCGCTTTTAAAGATACTATAAAGGAAGGTGCAACAGGAAATATTCCATATAGCAATCTTTTGTTAGAAAAGGTCACTTTTTATGAGTACGCCAAAATTACCAAAGAAGGAGCCTCCGAAAAGCTCACCTTTACAGATGAAAGAAATGATAAGCTGGCACAGCAACTTAAGGCAATATTCTTTAATGAGTTTATCGATAAGTTTGAAGGTCGAAGGATCGATACTGGTTCATCGGAAACTGTAAGGATTAGGGTAAACATGAGTTACGAGGCAGAGGAAAGTGAAATCAGTAGTGCAAGAATTATACGCTGCCAATTACTTATGTTTATTCCACGAGAGTTGATGAAAGGGGAAATTAATAATGCTTTTATAGTGGATAAAGAGAATGGCATATTAGAGTTGCGTCAAGCAGCAGGCGCTAGAATAGTCCTACCAAAAATAACAGTAGGTGATTATGTCTTAGAGAAAAGGCTTGTGAAGGCACTAGCTCAGCACTTTGCTGATGTTATTAGTGAACAATTTTCGGCGAAGACAGAAAAGAAATGAAAAAAATGGAACGGTTGTTCTATTTAAATTGCCTGCAACGGACGGCTAACACGTTGCAAAAGCTTAACTTGCAAACCTTTCAGGCTTCTTTTGTAACGGAATCGTTAGGTGCAATTAATTTCATTCATATTAAACAAACGGTATCATGAATAAGAAATCTGACGAAGAACAATTTCAATTTTTTATGAGTCGTTATCTCGAAGCAAAACTTTATGAAAAGAGAGGAATGACGAAAGAACAATATATCAATAAATGCAGAGAGCTTTGGCAGAAATTAGAAGTTGATGAAGCTTGCGAAGATAAATTGTTAATTGATAAGCTGATGCCTATTCGTGATTTGGTTAGAGAACAAAATTATGATTATGATGATAAACTTTTTCAAGATGACAACCCGCTTGATGATGAACCAGAACGACCCTCACTGTATTGTACTGCGATAGGGATGTATGATAAAAATGGGAAGCTGTTGAAGAAAAATCCAGACGGAACCTATCCGAGCAATACAGACAAAGATCCTTTATTTAACGAAACCGATGAACCTAAATCGATGCCTCTAATAATTGGTTTTTTCGATGTGCTTGGTTTTAGCCAAAAACTCAGAGAGATTGGCCTCGATAAGATATTCCAAATATATGAACAACTGATTCAAAAAGCAGTGCTGAAGGATTCTTGGCGGTGCTTAGGCCGGGCTAAAGTAGGGCCGCGTAGATACAGCCCAATAATTTTCAATTTGCCAGTCAGATATTCATATTTCAGTGACACAATATTGTTATGGGTTCCATTAGTTCAATATTTTGTCGCTCCCTTTACTGCTCGCTGTGCACATTTGATCTGTGAGGCATTGGAAGTGGGCATACCACTGAGGGGGAGTATTACAATTGGCGAAGCTCTTATGCACAAAAAAACAAGCACATATATAGGCGAGCCTCTCGTTGAAGCAGAGGCATTAGAAAAAGCACAGGTATGGCTCGGAGTCTCATTTGGTCAATCAGCGACATGGCCAGAATTTCAGGAAGAATTGGACCCAAAATTAATAATTCAATATTACATGACTCATTTCAAGCCTGGAAACGAAAAGCTTATTTCAAATTTAGTTTTAGATTGGCCTCGACAATGGCGAGCGAAATTTAATGGGAGTGCAATTGACAAGATAAATGAGCTAAATAAGTTTAAGGATTATGAACACTACTATTTAAATGCTATTGATTTTGTGAGATATTCAGAAAGTAACGCAGATTGGTGGAAAAAATATTTTAATCCAATTGAATGAAATTAACTGCACCTAACACAGCACAAACGCAAAGTTAACAAACCAAAGGCTTCGTTTGTGCTTAAACGTTATATGAAATAGCCCTGAGGTGAGAGTTGATGCTTCCAGATTTGTTAAAGAAAAATTTACAGGTTGTTATTTGTGGGACTGCTGTCGCTAATTATTCTGCAAAAGTGGGGTCATATTATGCGGGTTCGGGGAATAAGTTTTGGCAAGTCCTTTACGAAGTTGGATTAACACCCATTATACTTGACTCGAGAGATTATAAAAAACTGATTAATTATGGGATTGGACTTACAGACTTGGCTAAAAATAAAGCTGGCTCCGATAGTAAGATTCCTTCTCATGCTTTCGATATTGAAAAATTTAAGAAAAAGATATTGAAATATAGCCCAAAGGTTATTTTTTTTAACGGGAAGAATGCTGCTAAAATTTATCTGAATAAAAAACGTGTTGAATTCGGTTTTCAGAAAGAAACAATTGGAAGTACCCGTCTTTTTGTTGCACCGTCTACGTCGGGTGCGGCAAAACGCTGGTGGGATAAAAAATGGTGGCAAGAACTATCCGATTTTATAAAGAAATGAATGGGCTACTTCACATAACATCCATTGACGCCAATGCCCTTTGGGAAACAGCCATGCTTTAAACCGGAATTTATTGACCGTGGACTGGCTGTTTCGTCAAAACTGTGGGGAAATGGGACGGTTCTATTTTTGAGAAGACTGCCGCATTGGCAGATAACATTTACGATATTTTCGGCTTTAACTCTGTATCTGCTATAATTTATTTAATCTCACTTAGAGGAGGATGTGCACATCATGACTACTGCAGAAGCAACATCAGAGGTATTCTGGACAGCCTTTCGGGCTTTACCCAAAAAGCAAAGAGAAGCTGTGATAGAGAAATTGCTTAAAGATAAAGAATTTATGGAAGACCTTATTGATATAGTAATTATTGAGCAGCGGCGCAAAGAACCCTCACGCAGTTTGGATGAATACATTGCAGAGAGGAAAAGAAAAGGCAATTAATGTCCTATATCGTTAAACTGAAAAGGTCGGCAGAAAAAGAATTGGAATGGTTGCCAGAAAAGATTCACGATAGAATAGTCGCCTCTCTTATTGCTTTGAAAGAAAATCCCTTTCCTGTTGGTGCCAAGAAACTCCATGGACGTGAAGGATACAGAATACGAGTTGGCGATTACAGAATCCTCTATGTTATTTATGAGTCTAAGAAAGTAGTTGAAGTATTTTCTATTGCTCATCGCCGAGAGGTTTACAGATTATAAACAGACATAAAGACATATTGAGAAATTTACCTGCAAGGGACGGCTAACATGGTGCAAAAGATAAACATGCAAACCTTTCAGGCTTCTTTTACACCAAGACCGTTAGCCGTTCAATGTGCATAAGAAAGCCGCTTCACCCTTATCCCGTCCCTAAGCTTTGGCGCATCAGGGTTTATTATCACCTCATCGCCCTCGTTTATCCCTGACAAGACCTCTGTATATGTCCAGTTGGAGCGTCCAGCTTTGATCGGAACAAGTCTTGCCTTTGAGTCCTTTACAATATATACAAATGTCTTCCCATCCCTCTCTATCACAGCCTGTGACGGAACAATAAGGGCATTATCAGCCCTGTCAACAATGACCTCAACTTCGGCAGACATGCCGGGCTTTATTGCCGGCGGCATCTCTTTCAACCTTGCCCTAACCTCAAATGTCCTTGTCTCCTGCTTGCCGCCTGTAACAACAGGCGAAACCCTGTAGGCCACGCCCTTAAAAATCCTGCCCTGATATGCATCCATTGTTATATTGACCTCTTTTCCTATGGATACCTTTGATATGTCGGCCTCGTCTATAAACCCCTCCACATAAAGGGAATCTATTGTTACAACCGTCCCCATGATATTGCCCTTTACAATGGTATCTCCCAGTTCCACAAACCTCGCCGTGACAACACCGTTTATGGGAGACCTTATAAATGAATAGCTATAATTCAATCTCGCTATTGCGAGGGAATTCTCGGCTTCTTTAACCGAGGCCTCTGCAACTGCATTTTCTTTTTCTGTTAAATCGAGCTCTGATTCTGATATGTATTCTTTCTTGATCAACTCCCTTGCCCTTTTCAGTCTTTTTTCCGTTTCTGATAGTATGGCCTTTGCCTTTTGCAGAGTGGCTTCTGCGAGTCTCAGGTTCAGATATTCCTCTCCAGAATCGAGTTCTGCTATAACCTTTTTGTTGTCCACAAATGTCCCTTCATCAAATAACAAATTTATTACCTTTCCTGTTCTCTGGGCGCTTATTCTCGCCTCTGTCTCTGCCTTGATGGTGCCTGTGGATGTTGCAGTAACCGTAATCAAAAATGGCTGGCGCTGCACGGTGGTTGTTTTTATACCGACCCCTTTTGAAGTTCTCAACAGCAGCACTATTGCGATTGCGATAAAGACTAAAATGGCAATGATTTTTATGCCTTTGCGCATTGGCAATCCTTTCAAAATCAATATTGTTTCTTGCTCTTTTAATATAGCATCTTGCATAATAAAATTAAAAATTTTAATAGATATATAGCCTCATTGAATCCCTACATATTACTGTGCTAAAGTCTATAACTTTAGCTGAAACCAAGAGGGAGATCTTCATTGGAAGAGACACTAAAATCACTCGCAAACAATTTCAAAGAAAAAGAGGGGAATATTATCTCCCTGTTGCAGGAGACACAGGATGCCTTTGGATACATACCCGAAGAAGCTGTCTACTGGTTTTCAAAAGAGCTTGATATTCCTGCAAGCAACTTTTTCGGGGTTGCCACGTTCTATGCCCAGTTTTACCTTAAACCGAGGGGTAAAAATATAATCACTGCCTGTTGCGGCACGGCCTGCCATGTAAAGGGTTCCGACAGGATTATCAACAACCTGAAGAGGGAATTGAACCTCGCGGATGAGCAAAATACTACGGAGGACAAAAAATTCACTCTCGAACAGGTGGCATGCGTGGGCGCATGCAGCATCGCGCCTGTAGTTATCATCAACAAAAGGGTATACGGAAAGATGAGCACAGATAAGATGGCAAGGGAACTCAAGGTGCTTAAAGAAGGCAGCGATGAATAAAAATATAACAATACAGGTGTGCATGGGAACCGGAGGCATAGCCGCCGGGGGTTTGGAGGTGCTTGATGCCTTTGAGTCTTTAATGAAGGAGAAAAACATCCCGGCAGAATTCAAGAAAGAATGCTCCATGCATAAGGTGGGATGCCGCGGTCTCTGCGCAAGGGATGTGCTTGTGGATGTGATAGCGGATAACCGGAGGACCATCTATCAGTACATAAAACCGGAAATGGTTGAGCGTATTGTCGACGAGCATGTCGTGGGAGGCAATCCTGTTTCAGAATGGCAGGTTGATGAGGATTATCATAAATTCCATGAAAAACAGGTGAAGGTGGTTCTTTCGGACTGCGGCAATATAGACCCGGAAGATATCAATGCTTACATGGCCGTCGATGGGTATAAGGCAGTGGAGAAGGTCTTTACCTCAATGACGCCGGAAGAAGTAATAGACATGATGAAAAAATCCGGCCTGCGAGGACGCGGCGGTGCCGGTTTTCCGACCGGGGTAAAGTGGGAGGCATGCCGTAAGGCAGAAGCGAGTCAGAAATACATCATATGCAATGCGGATGAAGGGGACCCGGGCGCATTTATGGACAGGGCTGTTATAGAGGGCAATCCCCATGCTGTCATTGAAGGCATGGTAATAGGCGCATATGCCATTGGCGCAAGTAAAGGATATGTGTATATAAGGGCTGAATATCCCCTTGCCGTGGAAAGGCTTAAAAAGGCTATTAAGGATGCAAAAGAAAGGGGATTCCTCGGTAAGAACATCTTCGGTAAAGGTTTTGATTTCGACATTAAGATAAAGCTGGGCGCCGGCGCCTTTGTGTGCGGCGAAGAGACGGCTCTAATAGCGTCCATCGAAGGACAGCGCGGGATGCCGAGGGCCAAGCCACCCTTCCCTGTTCACCGGGGACTGTGGGGAAAACCGACAGTCATTAACAATGTCGAAACACTGGCGAATATCCCTTATATCATCAAAAAGGGGCATGAGTGGTTCTCTTCTTACGGCACGGAGAAGTCTAAAGGCACAAAGGTTTTTGCCTTGACAGGCAAAGTGAAGAATACCGGACTCATCGAAGTGCCGATGGGCATTACCCTGAGAGAAATAATTTACGATATCGGCGGCGGGATAGAAGGCGGCAAGGCGCTTAAGGCAGTCCAGACAGGCGGGCCTTCAGGCGGCTGCATAACACCCGATATGCTCGACATAAATGTTGATTACGAATCCTTAGCTAAGGTCGGCTCTATTGTAGGTTCGGGCGGCATGATCGCCCTCGACGAAGACGACTGCATGGTGAACGTGGCAAAATATTTCCTTCAGTTTACGCAGTCCGAATCGTGCGGCAAGTGTGTGCCCTGCCGCATCGGCACGAAAAGGCTTCTCGAAATAATGGATAGGATAACAAAAGGGTCCGGCAGGCAGGGAGATATAGAGCTGCTTGAGAAATTGAGCAGTGATATTAAAGCGGCTTCTCTCTGCGGTCTCGGACAGACAGCGCCGAATCCCGTACTCAGCACCATTAAATACTTCAGGGAAGAATACGAGGCCCACCTGCAGGGGAAATGTCCTGCGAAGGCATGCAGGGAAATGCTGACTTACCATATAATTGAAGAATTCTGTAAAGGCTGCGGCGCGTGTCTGAGGGCGTGTCCCGCGGGAGCGATAACAGGAGAAAAGAAGAAGCCTCACAAGATAGCTCCTGAAATATGCATAAAGTGCGGCGCGTGTTTTGATGTATGCAAATTCAAGGCAGTGGGCAAAGAATAAATGGAGTAATGGGGTGTTGGAGTGATGGAAATGAAAAAGCTAAAGGTAACTATAGACGGTAAGACCATAGAAGTTCCTGAAAACACTACGGTTCTTGATGCGGCAAGAATGCTCGACATCCAGATACCTACATTATGTCACCATCCCAAGCTCACTCCTTTCGGCGGCTGCAGGTTATGCATAGTCGAGATTAAAGGAATTCCAAGACCGGTGACATCGTGCACGACTCCGGTAAGCGACGGCATGGAGGTTACAACATCAAGCCCGCAAATAGAGGATCTGAGGAAAACCGTTCTGGAACTCATCCTCTCAGACCATCCAAATGACTGCATGGTATGCGAAAAGGCAGGCGACTGCACACTGCAGGAGCTCGCATACTTTTACGGCATAAGGGAAAATAGGTTTGGGGGAGAAAGAAGGGTTTATGCGAAGAGAGACGGCAATCCGTTCATAGAGAGAGATATGGAAAAATGCATCCTCTGCGGAAGGTGCGTAAAAGTGTGCGACGAGGTTCAAGGCGTAGGGGCCATAGATTTCACATACAGGGGGTTCAAATCCAAGATATGCCCCCCTTATGAAAAAGACCTTAACTGCGAGTTCTGCGGTCAATGCGTTGCAGTATGCCCTACCGGCGCGCTTACGGGCAAACAGTGGTCATTAAGAGGCAGGCAAAAAGACATAAAGGAAATCGATACAACATGCCCGTACTGCGGGACAGGCTGTAACATAACCCTCCATGTGAGGAGAAATGAAGTTGTAAGGATAACATCGAGGGAAGATACCTGGAATGAAGGATGGCTGTGCGTAAAAGGGAGGTTCGGCTATAAATTCATCAACAGCCCCGACCGCCTGAAAAAACCGCTCATAAGAATAAAAGACCGTTCAAACAGTTTAAACGATATTTTTAGAGAGGCATCATGGGATGAAGCACTCGATTATATTGCTACAAGATTGAACGAAATAAAATCCAAACACGGCGCTGATGCCATCGGAGGGCTTTCTTCCGCCCGCTGTACCAACGAAGAAAACTATCTCTTTCAGAAGCTCATGAGAGCTGCTGTCGGCACGAATAATGTAGACCACTGCGCGCGGCTTTGACACGCGCCGACCGTTGCCAGTCTGGCAACAATATTCGGCTCAGGGGCAATGACAAACTCCATAAGAGAAATCGAAGGGAATGAGGTCATCTTCATCATAGGCTCCAACACCAAAGAGACCCATCCCGTCATAGCCAACAGGATGATAAAGGCTTACAGAAACGGCGCAAAAATAATAGTTGCCGACCCCAGAAGAGTGCCAATGACGAGATTCTCCGAATTGTTCTTGAACTTAAAGCCCGGCACCGATGTAGCCCTTCTCAACGGCATCGCGCATGTGATATTAAAAGAAGGCTTGCATAACAAGGAATTCATAAATAACAGGACAGAGGGTTTTGATGAATGGAAAAAATCCGTTGAGGATTTCACGCCCGATTATGTCGAAAAAATCACGGGTGTTGATAGAGGCGACATAATAAAGGCCGCAAAACTTTACGGTAGTTCGCAGAGAGCCGGCATTTTTTATACTATGGGAATAACGCAGCACACCTGCGGTACCGACAATGTGAATGCGGTGGCGAACCTTGCGCTTATCACCGGGAATATCGGGAAACCCTCTGCCGGCATAAACCCGTTAAGAGGACAGAACAATGTGCAAGGCGCATCCGATGCCGGCTGCATGCCCAATGTTTATCCAGGTTACCAGAGGGTTGACCTGCCGGATATAAAACACAAATTCGAATCGGCATGGGGAGCTTCTCTGTCTCCTCATGCAGGGCTTAAGTCCACAGAGATGATCCCTGCAGCATTGGACGGAAAGCTGAAGGGGCTGTATATAATGGGGGAAAACCCGGTAATCACGGATCCTAATATTGAACACACAATAAAAGCATTAAATGCTGTCGAGTTTCTCGTCGTGCAGGACATATTTATGACCGAGACCGCAGAGCTTGCGGATGTGGTACTCCCCGCAGCATGCTTTGCGGAAAAGGACGGTACATTTTCCAATACAGAAAGAAAAGTCCAGAGGGTGAGAAAAGCGGTTATTCCTCCGGAAGAGGCAAGGGATGACATATCCATAATAATGGAACTCTCCAAAAGGCTCGGTTATAACATGGAATACAACTCGCCGGAGGAGGTTTTCGAGGAATTCGGAAAGGTATGGCCCGCCCTTGCAGGAATAACGTACGGCAGGATAGAAAAGCACGGCATTCAATGGCCATGCCCTACAAAAAACCATCCGGGTACGACTTACCTGTATAAAGGCGGATTTCCGAGGGGCAAAGTCCATTTTACCCCCACCGCGTATACGCCTCCTGCGGAAATTACTGACAGCGACTATCCGTTCATATTGACTACTGGCCGGAATCTCTTCCAGTATCACTCAGGCTCCATGACGAGGAGGGTCAAACCCATAGAGACGCATGCAGGTGAACCGTATGTGGAGATTAGCCCTTCGGACGCAAAAGGGCTTGATATTAAAGACGGGGATATGGTAAAAGTCATATCCAGACGCGGGAATATAAAGATAAAGGCGCGGGTTACAAAAAAGGCGTCTAAGGGTGTAATTTTTATTCCTATGCATTACAGCGAAGCTGCCGCGAATATGCTTACAAACGATAAGGCCCTTGATAAACACGCCAAGACGCCTGAATTCAAGGTATGCGCGGCTAAGATCGAGAAATAGAAATACCGGAGGAGAGGTTATATGGTTAAAATCGCAGATTTAAAGAAACAGATTCTTCTTGAGGATATAGAGAAAGAACATCTCGAGAAGATTTCGGAGAAGATACAGATTCTTTCGCTTAAAAAAGGGGATTACGCTTTTAAAGAAAAAGGAGACGCTAAGGGGATATACCTTATTCACTCCGGAAAGCTCGAGATATCTAAGACTACACCCGACGGCTGGAAACAGACTCTCACAATATTGGGCGCCGGACATTTCTGCGGAGAGCTCTCGATACTCGAAAACAGAAAACATGAGGCCGATGCCACGGCTATCGAGGATACGACCGTCTTTCTCCTCTCAAAGGAAGAATTCGAAAGGATAGAGAACGATGACCTGCTGCTCGCGAATATTATCCTGAAAAAATTAGCTTTCGTCCTGAGCAGAAATCTCAGGCGGATGAACGAAAAGTTTCTCAACGTGCTCGTTAATTATTAACCAAAGGCCGCAGAAAATCCATTAACTGTCGCCTATAGCCTAAATTAAATTTTAAGGAGGAGGTATTTATGCCGTATGATGCAACGAAGTTAGCTGACTGGCAGATTTCAGAAGAAGCTGAAAAAAATATGCCTACCCCGGAAGAGTGGCGCGAAAAACTCGGGCTGCAAAAAGAGGAGATGCTGCCTATGGGACGCCTCTCCAAAATTGACTTTCTAAAGGTTATTGAGCGTCTTAAGGACAGACCCGATGGAAAGTACATAGAGGTTACAGCTATCACGCCGACCCCTCTGGGCGAAGGCAAAAGCACTACCTCTTGCGGCCTGATGGAAGGCCTCGGCAAGAGGGGCGTTAATGTTGGAGGCGCTCTGCGCCAGCCTTCAGGCGGTCCCACAATGAACGTGAAGGGCACTGCAGCAGGCGGCGGCAATTCCCTGCTGATCCCTATGACCGAATTCTCACTCGGCTTGACCGGGGACATCAATGACATCATGAACGCCCATAACCTCGCTATGGTCGCCCTCACCGCCCGTATGCAGCACGAGCGCAATTATAACGACGAGCAGCTTGAGAGGCTCACAAAGATGAGGCGACTCGATATAGATCCCACCCGCGTGGAGATGGGATGGATTATGGACTTCTGCGCCCAGAGCCTCCGCAATATCATCATCGGCATCGGCGGCAAACAGGACGGCTACATGATGCAGTCAAAGTTCGGTATCGCAGTCGGATCTGAGTGCATGGCAATCCTTTCAGTAGCCAACGACCTTGCTGACCTGAAAAAGCGCTTGAACAACATCACAGTTGCCTTTGACAAAAACCATAAACCAGTCACAACAGGAGATCTGGAAGTAGGCAATGCAATGGCTGCTTTCATGCGTAATACCATTAACCCCACATTGATGTGCACAGCAGAATATAACCCCTGCTTTGTTCATGCCGGGCCGTTTGCGAATATAGCTATAGGGCAATCATCCATTATTGCCGACAGGATCGGACTGAAGCTCTTTGATTATCATGTTACGGAGTCCGGTTTTGCGGCGGACATCGGTTTCGAAAAGTTCTGGAACGTCAAGTGCCGCTTCAGCGGATTAAAACCTCATGTATCTGTGCTCACCACTACCGTCCGCGCCCTGAAAATGCACGGCGGGGGCCCCAAGGTCGTGCCCGGAAAGGCTCTTCCCGAGGAATACATGAAAGAGAATATCGCCCTTGTCGAAAAAGGCTGCGCCAATATGGTCCATATGATAAATATCATCCGCAAGTCCGGCATCAACCCTGTTGTCTGCGTCAACCGTTTCTATACCGATACGGATGCGGAAGTGGCGGTTATCAAGAAAGCCGCGGAAGCGGCAGGAGCCCGCTGCGCTGAATCGCAGCACTGGCTCAAGGGCGGCGAGGGAGCGCTGGAACTGGCAGACGCGGTCATTGACGCCTGCAACGACAAGAATGACTTCACGTTCCTCTATCCGTTGGAGATGAAACTGCGTGACCGCGTAGCTATCATCGCAAAAGAAGTGTACGGCGCAGACGGCGTCTCATGGACACCCGAGGCTGAAGCAAAGGCAAAGATGCTTGAAGATGATCCCAAGTATGCAGACTACGCAACAATGATGGTAAAAACGCATCTGAGCCTTTCGCATGACCCTGCTGTCAAAGGAGTTCCTAAAGGCTGGACCCTGCCAATCAGGGACGTTCTGATTTACTCAGGAGCAAAGTTCCTCTGCCCAATGGCAGGGACGATAAGCCTCATGCCCGGAACGAGTTCCGATCCTGCTTTCCGAAGGATCGATGTGGATACCGCGACCGGAAAGGTCAGCGGACTGTTCTAAAAGTGTGAAAGGGGGACAAATTGTCCCCCTTTTGAAATCCCCCGGGGGATTGTTTTTCCGGAGACCTTTATTTTCGGGTATAATATATACATGAAGCCTGTCGGAAGAAATCTATCCCTGCTGGCCTCCGCGATAATCCTATCCCTTCTGCTGCATGTTGTTGTGGTCGCAGGTCTTACCGGAATAAATGTTTTCGACTTTGGAGAACTTTTTTCACCAAAGCCGTTCCATGCAAAAATTGTATCCGAGTTGCCTAAAAAGCCTAACTTGAGTAAATTAGTTAAAGAACCACCTCCTGTTCAGCCTGACAACATTCCTCAAAAACAAGAAACGCCTCCGGTAACAGAAGAAAATATAAACAGGACAGAGCAGCCGATAGAAAATCCTCCTATGAATAATATGCAGACTCAGGATAATAAGAGCGAAATACAGCAGACAGCGAGCCTGCCTGTAAGCGAAAAACCAGTAGAGCTACCTAAAACTCAGGATACTGTTCAGATACTAAAATCCGCACGGGAAAAACTCTATTTCGACATTTACTGGCTCGGAATTTATGTTGGAAAGGCAGTCCTTGAGGCTGCAAATGACAACGGCAATATAAAAATAACATCGCAGGTTCATTCCGCACCATTAATCTCTGCATTTTATAAGGTGGAAGATTATGCAGAAAGCCATATAACAAATGGTATGCCGTCTTTTTTTAAAATCAAGCAGAGGGAAGGACGAAAGAGAGGAAACAAGGAAACATTCTTCGATATAACAAACAAAAAGGTTACACACATAAACCATATTAAAGGAACAAAGGACGAGCATACTATTAGTGCTGAGAATTTGTGGGATGTAATGTCTGGTTTTTATTATTTGAGGACACAAAAACTCAATGTAGGAGAAACCGTCTATATAAATATCTTCGACAGCAACAAATTTTACAAGGCTGAAGTGGAGGTAATAAGAAAAGACAAAGTAGTAATGTCCGATGAAAAAGAGCTGAATGCAGTAGTGGTAAAGCCCAGGCTTAAATCAGAAGGCCTGTTTGAGAACAAAGGAGATATATCTGTCTGGCTCTCGGACGATGATATGAAAGTACCACTCAAGGTCGAAACCGAAGTGCCTATTGGAAAGGTTACTGCTGAGTTGAAATCACTGGAAACAGAGAAGTAAAAGTTTCCTGCCCGCTTAAGTTATAATAAAAGTTAACCTTAATCAAAAACCGTTAAAACCATGCAGGAATACATTGTCATAAAAGGTGCGAGAGAGCATAATCTCAAAAACATAGATATTACAATTCCGAGGGATAAAATAACTGTCATCACAGGTCCATCAGGTTCCGGGAAGTCTTCCCTTGCCATGGATACCATCTATGCAGAAGGGCAGAGAAGATATGTGGAGAGTCTTTCTGCATATGCACGGCAGTTCCTTGAACAGATGCAAAAGCCAGAAGTTGATTATATCGAAGGACTATCACCCGCCATAGCTATCGACCAGAAGACAGTCACCAAAAGCCCCCGCTCTACAGTAGGGACAATTACAGAGATATACGATTATATGAGGGTGCTTTATACGAGGATAGGCATCCCTTATTGCTATCAATGCGGCTCTGTCATTACAACGCAGGATTTGCACAATATCATAAGGGCAATACTCTCATTACCATCAGGAACAAGGGTTCAGGTACTTGCACCTATTGTAAGGGAAAGGAAAGGCGAATACAAAAAAGAGTTACAGCAGATGAGGATGGATGGTTTTGTCAGGGCAAGGATTGACGGCAAAATGGTGGACTTAACGCAGGACATTCCCTTGAAAAAGCAGCAGAGGCATACCATAGAGATAGTAATAGACAGGTTTATAATAAAACACTCCATAGAAAGACAGATAAGACAAGCTATAGACGCATCCCTCAGATATGCAGATACAGTCATAATAAATCTCATAGATGAAAACAGGGATATCCCATTCAGCAGAACCCTTGCCTGCCCTAAATGCGGAATAAGTTATCCTGAAATCGAGCCGATGCTTTTTTCCTTTAACAGCAAATACGGTGCATGCCCGCGGTGCAACGGTATTGGATTTGAAGGTATAAGCGATGAATTCGGAGTTCGGAGTTCGGAGTTCGGAGTTACAGAAGAGGAATTGACCCATGTTATGCCATGCAAGGAATGTAACGGCATGAGACTGAGAAAAGAAGCGCTGAGCATAAAATTCCATAATGTGAGCATTGGCGAACTTGCCGACATGTCAGTTAAAGATGCAGAAGCCTTTGTGCATGGCCTGAAACTTTCTGAGAGGGAGATGATAATCTCAAGAAGGGTTCTAAAAGAGGTGAAGGACAGGCTTTCATTCCTTGACAGAGTTGGTCTAGGCTATTTGACCCTCGACAGGCCTTCCCTCACTCTTTCAGGAGGAGAGGCACAGAGAATCAGGCTTGCAACACAGATCGGCTCATCCCTCACAGGAGTCCTTTATGTCCTCGATGAGCCGAGCATCGGACTGCATCCGAGGGACTGTACAAAACTCCTCAAAAGCCTTTCTTCCATCAGGGATGCAGGCAATACAGTAATCATTGTTGAGCATGACGAGGAAACCATAAAAAGTTCAGACCATGTCATAGATATGGGACCTGGCGCAGGCAAAAACGGAGGATGGATTATAGCCACAGGCTCTCCGGCAGATATAATAAAAAACGAATCATCGATTACAGGCAAATACCTCGGAGGGCAGCTCGCAATACCAATTCCTGAAAAAAGGCGCAAGGCAATGGATTTCCTGAAAATTACCGGAGCATCCGAGTTTAATCTGAAAAACATCAATGCATCCATTCCCCTCGGGGTATTTGTGTGCGTTACAGGTGTTTCAGGTTCAGGCAAAAGCACACTGATTTTTGAGATTCTATACAAGGCGCTCTCGAAGTATATTTATAAAAGCAAGCTGATTCCGGGGCAGTTCAAAAAAATAGATGGCATGGAAAAAATCGACAAGGTGATATGTATTGATCAATCGCCGTTGGGAAGGACACCGAGGTCAAATCCAGCCACATACACAGGGATTTTCACCTTTATAAGAGATCTTTTTTCGCAGTTGCCCGACTCGAGAGTGAGGGGATATAAGCCGTCGAGGTTCAGCTTTAATGTCTCAGGAGGCAGGTGCGAGGCATGTCAGGGAGATGGATTGAAAAAAATAGAGATGCACTTCCTGCCTGATGTATATGTGACATGCGATGTGTGTAAAGGCAAAAGATATAACAAAGAAACCCTCGATATTTATTACAAAGAAAAAAACATCTCCGATGTCCTTGAGATGACCATATCAGAGGCATTGGAATTCTTCAGCGCCATTCCTCCCTTAAAACAGCGCCTCGATATCCTTGAAGACATGGGAATGGGATATTTAAAATTAGGACAGCCTGCAACAACCCTTTCTGGTGGAGAGGCGCAGAGATTGAGGCTTTCAAAGGAGCTTGGGAAAAAGGCAACGGGCAATACCCTGTACATCCTCGATGAGCCCACAACAGGGCTGCACTTTGTTGACATCCAGAGGCTCCTCAATGTTATAAATAGACTCGTTGACATGGGCAACAGTATTATAGTAATCGAGCATGACCTTGATATAATAAAGTCTGCCGATTACATTATCGACCTCGGGCCTGAAGGCGGAGAAGAAGGCGGAAGGATAGTGGCATCGGGAACACCCGAAGATGTGGCGAAAAATAAAGAATCGTATACAGGAAGGTATTTGGCAAAGAAGCTATGATTATGGCAAAAGGTAAAGGGCATAGGGCAAAGGGCATAGAGTATAAGTTTAGAAATCTTTTTTTGCTTTTTGCTCTTTGCTCTTTGCTCTTTGCTCTTACATTTTCCTGTAGCCCTGGTAAAGACAAACTCTACAAAGAAATCAGAACATCCATGTACACGGTTGTGGAGATTACCGTATCATCGGACTCTGAAGAAAAGGCAAAAACAGCCGTTGACAGGGCATTCAATGAACTGGACAGGCTTGCGAAGCTTTTAAACTTTTATTCCGAGGAAAGCGAAGTATCCATGATTAACAGAAACGCTGGTGAAAGACCTGTAAAGGTATCACCGGAAACGCTGGAAATTATAGACAAGGCGCTTTATGCATCGGAGAACACAGAAGGAGCCTTTGATATTACAGTCGGCCCTGTAGTGCGTCTGTGGGACTTCAAAAACAAGGTGCTGCCGGATAAAAAAACAATTAAAGAAAGGCTTAAGCTCGTGGGATACAGGAATATAATTATGGATAAAGAAAAATCCACGGTCTTTTTGAAAAAGAAAGGAATACAGATAGACCCGGGGGGAATTATAAAGGGCTACGCAGCAGACAAAGCAGTGGAGGTTCTTAAAAAGAACGGTATAAAATCAGGCATTGTGGCTGTTGCCGGAGATATCAAGGTATTTGGCAAAAGACCGGATGGAGGTCTATGGAATGTGGGAATACAGAATCCGAGACCTCACCCCCCTATCCCCCCCTTGGCAAGGGGGGGTAACGGGGGGGTGGATGAAATCATTGCTGCCATTGGTCTTTCGGATGCGGGTATATCCACATCAGGGGACTATCAGAAATTTTTTATAAAGGATGGGAAAAGGTATCACCATCTCCTCAATCCAAAGACCGGTTATCCTGTCTATGATTGCCAGAGCGTAACTGTAATAACAAAGGATGCTGTATTTACCGATGCCTTTGCCACAGGCATATTTATTCTTGGCCCTGAAAAAGGCTTGGATGTCATGAAGAAATTGGGGTTTGACGGCGTTATAGTTGACAAAGATGGTAAAATACATGCCACTGAAGGGATAAAAAATAGGATAAAATGGAGTAGTGGAGTATTGGAGTAATGCAAGTAACTTGTCCTGTTTGTAAAAAGAAGACAACATGGGAGGAGAATCCATGGAGACCTTTCTGCTCCGAAAGGTGCAAACTAATCGATTTGGGCAAATGGGCATCAGAAGAGTATAAGGTTCCGGGAGAAGAAGCAGAGGAAAAGGAAGAGAAAGAGAAAAAAGAAACTGATAATTGATATAAAAGGAGGACTTGCAAATGACAAAGATTATTGCAACAGGTGCAACAGGAAGGATGGGAAGCAGGATCTCTGCCCTTTCAAAAGACTATCATGATTTAAAACTTGTGGGAGCAACAGAGAGGAAAGGTCATGAGGCGATAGGAAAGGATATCGGCACGATTGTAGGAATTGGTGAAACTAATGTAAAGCTCACGGACAAGCTTGAAGATATTATCGACAATTGTGATGTCATTATTGATTTCACATCCATAAATTCAACGCTGCAGCATCTGAAACTTGCAGCAGAAAGAAAAAAGGCGATGGTAATCGGCACAACAGGATTCTCCAAAGAAGAACTGGAGCCCATAAAGGAAATTTCAAAAAATATACCCATAGTTCTTGCCCCTAATATGAGCGTTGGCGTAAATCTCCTTCTTAAAGTTTTGCAGGATATTGCAAGGGTTTTAGGCGATGACTATGACATTGAAATAGTAGAGGCCCACCACAGGCTTAAGAAAGATGCGCCAAGCGGCACAGCCATGAAGATGGCACAGGTAATTGCTGATGCGGTCAATAGAGACCTTGACGATGTGGCTGTTTATGCAAGAAAGGGATTGATCGGCGAGAGGACAAAGAAGGAGATCGGCATTCAGACAGTGAGGGCCGGAGATATTGTTGGAGAGCATACTGTGATATTCGGAGGATTGGGAGAGAGGATAGAGATTACGCATAAGGCATCAAGCAGGGATACCTTTGCAAGGGGCGCATTAAAGGCAGCATTATGGATTTCAGGCCGGACTTCTGGACTCTATGATATGCAGGATGTGCTGGGATTGAAATAGGGCGGTTACGCCCACGGCGTGCCTCCGTCCACTATGCTGTGTTCTTCCCACATGAACCAGCTTCCTGTATCGGACATGAAGAAATAGGTATTGGCAAAGACAGCATAATGCTGTTCTTCTTCATGGGCAAGCCTTTCAAAGAGATTTTTTTCCTTTTCCGTTGGAGCCTCTGAAGCAGCCTTTTTATAAAATTCAACCCCATGTTTTTCCATGTCCGCGGCAATCTTGAATGCCTCCAGTTCATCCTTGGTAGCCTCAACCCTTTCCATCATCTCGTGCTTCATCTCTTCAAAGATCGTCTTCACATTCTTCATTGGAGATGCCTCTCGAATCTTGAAGTCAAGTCCTTTCAATAATCCCGAGAGCATATCGAGATGCCTTTTCTCATCCTCTGCTATGGACAAAAACATCTTTTTACCAACTACATGATTACATTTGTCTGATGCCTCTTTGTAGAATTTTATGGCATCTGTCTCCATCTTTATGGCTATTTCAACCGCATTCATGATTCCCTCCGTTAAACTTTCTCGAACATGTCCTTTCCAGCACCACAAACAGGGCATACCCAGTCATCCGGAAGTTTTTCGAATGGCGTACCTGCCGCAACCCCTGAATCAGGGTCTCCGTATTCCGGGTCGTAAACATAACCGCATACGCTGCATTTCCATTTTTCCATAGGCCCTCCGATTGCTATTTTTATTAAATGCTATAAAAGAATTCATTGCCTGTCAATTTTTTCCAGCTTCACCTTTGCTGTTCTCTGTCCCACCATCTCAATTACCCTTAATTTCTTGTCTTCGAGTTCTATTGTATCGCCGGTCTGGGGGATTCTCTGAAGATAAGTCACGATAAAACCTCCAAGAGTCTCGTATTCCGGGGATTCGGGAATCTCTATATTGTAGTCTTCCATCAGGTCGCTTACGCTTATCGAGGCGTCTATAATCATCGAGCCGTCTCCAAGCTGTATGACAGGGCTCTCTATGTCGTATTCATCCCTGATTTCGCCAACAATTTCCTCAAGGAGGTCTTCCAGTGTTACAAGGCCTGAAACAGCGCCGTATTCGTCTATAACTATCGCCATATGAATCCTCTTCTTCTGCATCTCCCTCAGGAGAATGCTTATCTTCATAGTTTCCGGGATAAACATAGGCGGTTTTACGATTTTATGTATATCAACACTGCCTGTCTTCGAAAGGATATTATAAAAGTCCTTCGCATAAAGAATCCCTCTGATATCGTTTATATCCTTGCCTATAACGGGATAGCGTGAAAATTTCTCTTCTGATATGATAGATTTCACCTCATCAACAGACATGTTGATTCCTATAGTGACCATCTGCGGGACAGGCCTCATAACTTCCCTAACAAATGTATCCGTAAACTCAAAAACGCTGTGTATGAGCTCTTTTTCTTCAGGCTCAAAGACACCCCGCTCGCCGCCCTCTTCTATAAGCATCTTCACTTCTTCTTCGGTAATATAGCCTCTCTCGGTAAAGGCCTTTTTGCCGAATGGTTTTAATAATATATTTGTGCTCGCTGTAAGAATGCTGACAAATACAGTAGCAAGCTTGGAAAACCTATTTATTGCAGGTGCAGTAAAAAGACCAACATCTTCTGGACTTGATAAAGCTATGGACTTTGGAATAAGCTCTCCAAAAATAAGGGAAAAGTAGGTGATGCCGACAACCACAATGCCTATGGCTATCGCCTCGCTGGATGCAGAAATTAAAGGTATCGGAATATTTTTCAGCACAGGTTTTACAACCTCAACTGCTGCAGCGCCTCCGATGGCAGATGCAAGGGCGCCGGATAGCGTAACGCCTATCTGAATTGTGGCAAGAAACCTATCAGGCGCTTCCCTTAGCTTATCCAGTATCTCGGCATTTGCTTTGCCTTCATCCATCAATTGTTTGACGCGCGTCCTTCTGATCGTGACCACCGCTATCTCGGAGGCGGCAAAGAAACCGTTTATAACGATAAATATTGATATGAGGAATATTTCAAACCACATAATTTGAAGGAATAAAGGACAAGGTGCGGTTGGCATATCGCACCTTAGTTTTAGTATGAATATACGGCTCCTGATTAGATAGGTTAGGATCCATATAAAGTAATTATATCACTTTTCAAAATTTGTCAATAACCAATATATCAGGGATTAACCGTGAGAATTTTTCTTACCATCTCCGGATAATGAGCTATAAGCCTTAATTCATCATCGGTAAGCGGCTTCTGTGTGTGAAGGTTTGCATACTGAGCAAGCTCAAGTATCTTCCTTGCCTCATTATCATCATGGAATTCTATGCCAAGCCTGCTGTAAACATGCCTGAAACCCTTTATGCCGCCGTATTCCCCTGTTGTTATGATACGGCCTGTTTCTACAAGCTCATGCTCTCCCCTTCCTACATCCTCTGGGTCATATAGCTCGTAGTTTCTCCTGTCCTTTAATGCACCGTCAGCATGAATCCCCGACTCATGCGCAAAGGCATTAGCGCCAACACCGGGCTGATTTATTGGTATGGGGAGATTGAAGGCATAAGATGCGTATTTTGCTATCTTCCATGATTGTTTCAGATCAACATGTTCATCGAGAGGGACTTTATCTTTAACGCCGTGTGAGAACTTTAAGGCAAGGATTGTAGATACGAGATCGCAGTTGCCCGCCCTTTCTCCATATCCGTTTATTGTTGTGTTTATATAAGCATCAACGCCTGCTTCTATTGCTCCCTGCGCTCCTGCAACAGATACGGCCTCTGCCATCCCGAGATCGTTGTGGCAGTGCATCTCGACATGGAATTTTGTAGCGAATGAAAGCGCCTTTATCCTTTCATAAATTGTTATAGGGTCATCGGCTCCGAGAGTGTCGCAATATCTGAACCTGTCAGCGCCTGCCTCTTTTCCTGCAAGCGCAAACTCAATAAGCCTGTCCAGCTCTGTCCTTGATGCATCCTCGGCATTTACCCCTACTGTCTCCGCGCCAAGCTCTTTTGCAAGTTTTACAGATTCTTTAACGGTCTTTAATATATCCTTCCATGATTTCTTGCCCATGAATTTCGCGCGCAACATTATTTCTGATGTGGACATTGAAACATTGAGATGCTTAAGCCCCGGACAATTCTTAAACGACAGCTTTATGTCTTCAGGAATAGCCCTGCACCAGCCTTCGAGGTGTATCCTCTTCATTGCGCCTACCTTGGCAAGTTCAAGGTTGGCATTTATATAATTAAACTCGTGCTTAAGGGTCGGAAAACCCACCTCGCTCTGATAGATGCCCATCTCATCGTGGTAGATGTTCAGCATTGTCTTTGAGAGCTTTGGCAGCAGAATCCTTGATGTCTGGACACCGTCTCTATTTGTAACATCAATCAGATATACCTTGTTGTTCATTTTCCTCCCTCTATATTGTTATAATGCTTTACGCTTCGTGATTTCCCTTGCAATGGCAACCTTTCCTGTCCTGACGAATTCTTTTATCCCCATAGGCTTCATCAGCTCGATAAACGCCTCTATCTTCTTTTCGTCCCCTGTGATTTCTATGGTATAAGTATTGGGGCTGGAATCCACAACCCTTCCCCTGAATATCTCGGAGGTCCTCAATACCTCTGCCTTGTTCTCCTGTTTTGGTGCAACCTTTATGAGTACCATCTCCCTTTCGACATGGTCAAGCTCTGTAAGGTCAACAACTTTTATCACATCAATCAACTTATTGAGCTGTTTTGTAATCTGCTCTATAACCCAGTCATCCCCTGTTGTGACGATGGTCATAATAGAGATGTTAGGGTCTATGGTTTCGCCGACAGAAAGGCTTTCGATATTATATCCTCTGCCGCTGAAGAGACCCGAAACCCTCGAAAGGACACCGAATTTATTCTCCACAAGCACAGAAATTGTATGTCTCATCAGTAACCTCCACAATTAGTGAATGGTATTTAGTAAAAATCCAATTCACCATCCACTATTCACTGTTTATTTCACCGCTTTAAGTTTCTTCTCAGCCTTTTTCTCTTTCTCTTCAAAAAGCATTGTGTCAAGCGTTGCGCCTGCAGGCACCATCGGATACACCTTCTCTTTCCAGTCAACAACAAAATCCATGAAGACAGGTTTTTTAACCTTGAATGCCTCTTTTAATACAGGTTCTACCTCACTCGGCTTTGTTGCCCTTAAACCGACTGCGCCATATGCATGGGCAAGCTCGACAAAATCAGGCGTTACATCCAGATTGGTGTGAGAATACCTCTCCTGATAAAAGAGCTCCTGCCACTGCCTTACCATGCCGAGGTAACGATTATTTAAAATAGCAACCTTTACAGGAAGTTTATATATAACCGCGGTCGCAAGCTCCTGTATGTTCATCTGTATACTGCCGTCACCTGCTATATCAATGACAAGCTTATCAGGATATGCAAGCTGTGCGCCTATTGCAGCAGGGAAGCCATAACCCATTGTTCCAAGCCCTCCTGAGGTCAAAAGCCTTCTCGGTTTATCGAACTTATAAAATTGTGCTGCCCACATCTGGTTCTGCCCGACCTCTGTAGTTATAATTGCATCTCCCTTTGTGAGTTCATATATTTTCTCAACAACAAACTGAGGCTTTATCACATCAGTGCTGTGCGTGTATGTCATCGGCCTTTCCCTTTTCCATTCAGCTATCTGCTTCAGCCATGCCTTTCTTACTTCTCCCCACTGCTCCTTTACATCTTCTTTCAGCACCTTATTCATCACTTTTAAGACCTTTTTCACATCACCGACAATAGGAATGTCCACTCTGACATTCTTCCTTATGGAAGTGGGGTCTATGTCTATATGAACTATCTTTGCATGCGGCGCAAACCCTTCAACCCTGCCTGTAACCCTGTCGTCAAACCTCATCCCTATGGCTATCAGCAGATCAGACTCCTGAACGCTTTTGTTAGCATAGTATGTACCGTGCATTCCGAGCATTCCCAGAGAAAGTTCGTGCGAGCCCGGGAAAGCACCAAGACCCATTAATGTCATGATAACGGGGATTTTTGTGTGCTCCGCAAGCTCTTTTAATTCTTTTGAAGCCTCTGATATTATGCAGCCCCCACCTGCAATTATTATAGGTCTCTTTGCCTTTGCAATTTCATGGGCTGCCTTTTCTATCATCCATTTGTTTCCTTCGTAGGTTGGATTATAGCTCCTGAGGTCTAATTCTTCAGGCCACACAAAATCTGTCTTGCCCGAGGTTACATCTTTAGGCAGGTCAATCAAGACAGGTCCCGGCCTTCCTGTAGTGGCTATGTGGAATGCCTCCTTTATTTGCGTTGACAGATCATTTACATTTTTTGCAAGGATATTGTACTTTGTGCAAGGCCTTGTTATGCCTACAATGTCTGCCTCCTGAAATGCATCGTTTCCAATGAGCATAGTTGGAACCTGCCCTGTCAATACAACAAGCGGAATAGAATCCATGGATGCTGTTGCTATGCCTGTAACAGTGTTTGTAGCGCCCGGACCTGATGTCACAAGGACAACGCCGGGCTTTCCGGTTGCCCTTGCATAGCCGTCTGCTGCATGGACAGCTCCCTGCTCATGCCTTGTAAGAATCAGCTTTAAATCTTTGTCATCGTAAAGGAGGTCAAAGATATTCAAGATAACCCCGCCCGGGTATCCGAAGATATGTTTGACCCCTTCTCTTTTCAGACTCTCGATTATTATCTCAGCACCAGTCATTTTCCCCGACACTTTCATAAGTTTGCTCCTTGGTTAAAAGGTACATTAGGTTATGAATTATTAGAATATCATAATTTTCATGAACTTTTCCATAATATTAATGACTGGATATTTTTATGGAAACAATAAAGACTATAAACAATATCGCAGACAGTACCGCTGTTATTGCGCCGAAATAGAATGTTGCAGACGGATAAATATTATCCCATAGCCATCCGCCTATAAGGCTTGCAGGAAACATTGCGATTCCAACAACTGTGTTGTAGATCCCGAAGGCTGTTGCCTTAAAATCCTGCGGTATTATGGTTGCGAGAAATGCCTTTTGTATACCTTCTGTCAGTCCCATGAAGAGTCCGTAAAAAGCAAAAAGGATCCAGATAGTCTTTGTATCCGATGCAACGGCAAAGCCGTAATAAAGTATTGCAAACAAAACAAATCCTGCGAGTATAACCCTCTTCTTCCCGAACTTATCTGCTGCAATGCCTGCAGGAATGGCTGATAATGAATAGATGAGGTTGAACAAAAGATAAACAATAGGGATCATGATTGCAGGAATCCCTATCTGCTGTGCCCTCAGTATCAGGAACACATCGCTGGAATTGCCTACAGCAAAGATGCCTGCAATAAATACAAAGAATTTAAATTTCCAGTCGAAATGTTTTAGTGTCAGCTTTGGCCTTTCTGAGGGTGTTACGGAGGCTTTTTTCTTTTCAGTGATAAAAAAGATAATCAAAAGCACCGCAACAATACCCGGTATAATGGAGAGCCAGAAGACCTTTCTATAATCATTTGAGAATATCCCGAGAAAGAAAAAGGCAAGCGCGGGGCCGATAACCGCTCCCATCGTATCCAATGAACGGTGAAAGCTGAATGCCCTTCCCATGTATGCTGTTTCCGATGATTCTGCAATAATGGCATCACGGGGCGCAGTGCGGATGCCTTTGCCTAACCTGTCCATAAAGCGGAATCCCATGACATGATGCCATGTTGCAGCAAGGGCAACAATAGGCCTGCTTACAGTAGAGATTCCGTATCCGGCAGCCATAAGCCACTTTCTATTTCCTATCCTGTCAGAAAACCACCCCGAAAATACCTTGAGCAGGCTTGCGGTTGATTCAGCAATGCCTTCTATAAGGCCGATAATCGATTTATTTATTCCAAGTACATTTGCCAGAAATAGCGGGACAAGGGGATATATCATCTCTGAGCTGATGTCCATGAAAAAGCTCACCAGCCCGCTTACAAACACATTGCGGCCAAAACCAAAAAACCTTTTATCTTTCTTCGCTCTTTTTTCTTTCACAGCACTTGATAACATTGGTATCGCTGATTTCTACAAGCCCTTTTTCGACAATATCATAAACATCAGGCAAAACCTTATTAATCATCTCCTCTGAATCCACAACCTCGATTTTTAAAGGGAGACTTGCAGACAAATCCAGTATCTTTGACGTGTGGAATACACCATCGCTTCCATAGCCTGCAATGCCTCTGAAAACACTAACACCTGCAATCTTGTTTTTATAAAATATGTCTATCAATACTTCATAGACAGGCTTTCCACCGAATTTGTCTGTTTCGTCTACATAAACAGTGAGTTTTTTTGCAGGCCCTTTTGTCACCATGTTGACTCCTTAAACTTATTTAGTTGCTAAACACTTTTTGCAATTATTTCTCCAATCTTCAGTGCAATAAATCCTGCAATAACACTGAAAACTACATTCATTGATGCAACAAGCCATTCACCGTCTTTTATCAATCTGCCGGTTTCGTATTCAAATGTCGAAAAGGTTGTGTATGCGCCGAGGAATCCTACTACCAACAAAAGCCTCCACTGAGGATTTACCATCAATCTCTCTGTAAACAAAGACATGAGAAGTCCGATAAAAAAGCTTCCGCTCACATTAATAACAAATGTTCCGAGGGGAAAGCTCCTCCCCCATTTCTGGCCGATCCAGACGCCGATTGCATACCGTGCGATTGCGCCAAGAAACCCTCCGATGCCTATTATCAGATAGTTTATCATTGATTGCATTAAAAAACTCCTACCCTCTTAATATTTTTACGAGAGTAGGAGTTATCAGCTTCATTAGAAGAAGCGGTTAACGGCGAACCCCATCGCCCTTTCACTTGCAATAACATATCAGAATACAAGTTTCCAAGTCAATAAAATAAAACTGTAGAAAAGTAGCGCCTGAAGCGAAAGACAGTCCTGCTTATCATGGGTAAGCCTAACTTGCATTGTGCTCATGATGGTAGCGTAAAATTCTCTGTGTAAATTTTGATTAATAAAAAGAAGGGTGTATTCTCCATTGATCGGCAAATCAATTTTAAGGAGGATACACCCTATGAAAGAATTAACAGAAGTAACATTAACAGA
>JAJYXI010000054.1 GCA_021791055.1 Nitrospirota bacterium
GAGTTTTACTGCCTCTTGCCGAAATTCCTTCGTGTACCTTCCATACGGTAATCTTTCCATTCTGACACCTCCGTTAAGTTATTTTACCTCAACTTTTGGTGTCCACTTTTCCTATCCTACCTCATATCGAGGGGCATTTAGCGATGGATGGCAAAGATGGTGGTCGGCGCAAATTGAAGATTGGTGGAAGTCTTTAAGGAATAGTCCAGGTCCGTTAAGTAGAATTCCAGCTACCGAGCGTGTTGATTTTATAAAAAAGGCTATGAAATTAAAAAACCTAATTCCGGCAAGTACGATAGAGCTTGGCTACAGCAATCGCTTCTGGACAATTTGTCGTGGATACAATCTGCCATTGGATCCTGTAGATGGCTTTCTCATGGAGGAAGATAGAGAAAGAAAAATATGGCAAGATAAGGCGTATATTTCCATTAAGGCCGCTCTTGAACGCAAAGACGGTTTGAAAGTGCATGCAATTGATAGAGATAGATTCGAGGCAATAAAGAAGGCGAGAAAATAAATGGCCAAAATTAACTACCGTTCGGTTCACCGAGACAGAGCTAAGCAATTGGATGACTTGGCAGCTATTTTGGAAGCTGAGGGAGTATGTAAAGATGTATCATCTTTGAGAAGTGCTGCAGATCAATGTCGGAAGCGAGATGTAAAAGATAAATTATGGTGTTATGATATCAGCGGATTGCTTTTTGATGTGAATGATGTTCGACACATTGTGCCCAGCGGTGTTTATGATGTGCGATTATCACTTGATGTTTCTGTTAAAGGCGAATGTCAACATGAAGATAGCATTGATGACCCTCTTGTGTATTTGCAAATAGATATGATGATTCAAGGACGAAAAGGAAAAGATAAAATTCTGATATGCACATGGCATTTTGACAAACATGTTTCAGAAAAAGGCGGATCAGTACCGGATGAGGCACATCCATGTTATCACTTCCAATTTGGTGGACGAGGTATGCGACACCTTACCGATCTTGGAGAATCCTTAATTCTGTCACCTCCGAGACTGGCACATCCACCATTAGACGGCATTTTAGCAATCGATTTTGTGTTGTCCAATTTTTGTGCAAGCCAATGGCAACAACTCAGAAAAAATAACCAATATTCAACCCTTATAATGGAAGCACAACGACTTTTCTGGCGGCCTTATGCAAGTATTATCTCATCTGCATGGAATCCGCCGAGCCCAAGAACTCTATGGCAGCCTCACCACGTATGGCCGCAATTAGTAATTGCTTAAACAAAAACAAAATGATAGTTTGACAGAGTGTTCCACCTGTGTTACACTATATTCAAAGGTCAAAGGAGGTAAAAATTATGCCGGCAAAGAATCCGAGAATAAATATAGTTGTTGAGCGTCCGCTATATACCGCTATTCACGACATGGCGGAAGACAGCGGTATTTCTATGGCGATGGTGGTGCGGGATCTGATCAAGGAAGCTTTGGAATTGAAAGAAGACGCAGCCCTCGCGGCGTTTGCTGATGAGCGGATGAAGTCATTTAACAGGAAAAAGGCATTATCGCACGATGAAGTGTGGGGCTGAATGCCTTATACCCTTAAATATCATCAGGCCGTCAGAACCGATGATATTCCGCTTTTAAATGCCGATATCAAATCGCGTATCAGGACTGCGATAGAAACGCGCTTATCTGCAGCTCCTTATGAATATGGAGAACCGCTCAGGAAAACACTTAAAGGATACTGGAAGCTGCGAGTTGGCGACTATAGGGTGGTATTTTTAATAGAGGAACAGAATGTGCTGATCATCGGCATCCGGCATAGAAAAGAAGTCTACAGGTTGATGAAGAAACATATTGAGGGGAACAGGTAAGATATTAAATCATGCAATCAGAAAAATTTAAAAGCGGTTATGTTTCATTAACAGGCAGGCCCAATGTTGGCAAATCCACCTTGCTCAACACTATTTTAGGCGAAAAGGTCGCCATTGTCTCGCCCAAGCCCCAGACCACGAGAAACAGAATAATCGGCGTAAAGACGCTGCCTGATGCCCAGATAGTATTCATAGACACGCCGGGCATTCATAAGCCGAAGCATAGGCTTGGAGAGCTTATGGTCAGAGAGGCCAGAGAGTCCGTGAAGGAAGTGGATGTCATCCTCTTTATGGTCGAGCCTGAAGAGCCTGGCAGCGGCGATAAATTTATAATCGATATTTTGAAGGATATGGGGAAGCCCGTATTCCTGCTGATAAACAAGGTAGATACCGTAAAAAAACCTTTGGTGCTTCCTGTTATTGAGGCATATAGCAAGCTCTACCCATTTAAAGAAATTATGCCAATATCTGCACTCGCCGGAGACGGAATTGATATTTTGATTAAAACCATTGTGGATTATCTACCGGAGGGTCCCAAATATTATCCTGATGATATTCTGACCGACCAGCTTGAGAGATTCATGGTCTCTGAGATAATCAGGGAAAAGATTATCCACCAGACAGAGGATGAGATACCTTATTCTGTTGCGATAGAGATAAACCAGTGGTCTGAGAGAGAGGACGGAGTGGTTTTCATACAGGCGAATATTTATGTTGAAAGAGAGGGGCAGAAGGGTATTATAATAGGGAAAGGTGGTGCGAGGTTGAAGACTATTGGAACGAATGCAAGGCTCGAAATAGAAAAACTCCTCGGGACAAAGGTCTTTCTGGAGCTTTGGGTGAAGATAAAAAAGGACTGGCGCAGCAGCGAGCGCATCCTGAAGGAATTGGGGTTTCGGTAATGCTCATACAGATGAAGGTTGAAGGTCTCCTGTTTGATCCGAGAAGCGGCATGTATATCCTGCTTTTGCATCAGATAGACGGCAACGAGACCCTTCCCATATGGATAGGCAAGCCCGAGGCAGATGCCATCGCCCTTGCCATTGGTAAGGTGCTTACTCCAAGGCCGCTTACCCATGACCTCATAAAGAATGTATTTGACGGATTCAGTGTCAAAGTCACACGGATAGTAATCACAGAGATAGTTGACAATACCTATTATGCCCTTATACATGCAACTGATGGAAAGAGGGAGGCTACAATTGATTCAAGACCTTCTGATGCAGTTGCAGTGGCACTACGGGTTGGTGCACCTATCTTTGTGGAGGATGGCGTGCTTGAGGTGAAAATGGCTGATGAGCTTGAAGAATGGCTTAAAAACCTGAAGCCAGAGGACTTTGGGAATATTATGTAGATGCTAAAGAGGACGGAAGGAATTGTTTTAAAGAGCTCTGTATTTGGAGAGGCTGACCTCATAGTTACATATCTTACCCGTGATTATGGATTAATAAAGGTATTTGCAAAGAGTCCCCGTAAGATTAAAAGCAGGTTTGGAAGCAGTCTTGAACCGCTCACCTATTCTAAGATTTCTCTTATCGGCAAAGAGGAGGCAAATCTTCCGAGACTGACTCAATCAGATATAATAAAGGCATTTCAGCCGTTGAGGGATGATTTTAAATGCTTCCTCGGCATTTCAGAAATCCTCGATCTGACCCTTAGATTCTTGCCCGAGAAAGAGCCTAATTTTAAGGTCTTTAAGCTTCTTCTTGATACATTGCTGAAGATAGGACCCGACAGCAGCAACAGACTGTATTATCTCTACTGCAAGATAAAATTTCTTGAGATTGCAGGATACTCGCCGAGGCTTGATGTGTGCGGCAGGTGTGGCACAGCTTCCAATAATATGCATCATAATTTTTATGTGTCTCACGGCTCTATAATTTGCGAAAGGTGCATTGACGGCAAAGATAGCTCGATAAGACTTTCAGAAGGTATTCTGAAATTTTATAACAGTCTTCATAAGTGGCATCTGTCCAACATCAACAGGGTAAAGGCTCCAGAATATTTCATATCCGAGATAAACAATATCATAAACTCCCATGTCGCCTATATCCTCGACTCTCCAAGACAGTTTAAGAAAGAAGTTTTTATAGGTTTCTCTTAGACTTGAGAAGGTTTTTATTTAATGTGGCATGAAAGACAGAGTCTGCTTCCGCGGTTTTCCATTACCAGCCTTTTGTTTTTTGTGGAGAATGGGTTGTGGCATGACAGACATGTAACCTGTCCAACCGAATGATGAATGGTGACCTCGGATGTCAATAGTGGACACCAATTCACTCATGCCGCAATCCTCGTTTGATAAAACTTTTTCTCATAAGCAACTGGCGCTAAATACCCCAGCTTTGCCTGTCTCCTCTGCCGGTTGTAAAAGACTTCTATGTATTCATTGATCTCCTGCATTGCCTCTTGTCTGCTTCTATATTTCCTGTGATGCACAAGTTCCTGCTTAAGAGTTCCCCAGAAGCTTTCCATAGGAGCATTGTCATAACAATTTCCTTTTCTACTCATTGATGCTTTCATACCGAACTGCTCAAGCACTTTTCTGTATTGAAGCGCACAGTATTGACTTCCACGGTCTGAGTGGTGTATCAGTCCTTTTGCAGGCCGCCTGGCTGCCGCTGCCCGAAACAAGGATTCACTGACAAGGTTCTTTGTTATCCTTTCTCCCATAGCATAGCCTACTATCTCACCATTAAAAATATCCTTATGGCCGGCAAGAT
>JAJYXI010000077.1 GCA_021791055.1 Nitrospirota bacterium
TCCAAAAAGTTTTTTTGTAAAAATTTTTTGGAGAGCCCTGAAAATGTCCGCTGCTTCTTGAAAAATTGATAAACCATCTGATAGTATTAACAATGCCTGAGGATAGCGTAAAGGCAAGCTTGCTGCTGAGAGTTATAGCAAAAATGCTGGATTTTATTATCATAGCTGCAGCAGCAAAGACCATATCTCAGGTTGGATATCTGGCCGGACTTATCTATCTTCTTATAAGTGACGGACTTTTTGATGGTAGAAGTCTGGGGAAGAAGATACTGAGACTGAAGGTAATATCCCTTTCAACCGGCAGTTCAGGAAACTTCAGGGACTCTGTATTGAGAAATGCCACCTTTGCGGTGGCGCTTCTGCTCTATAAGATCCCATTGATCGGGTGGTTATTTGTAATGGCTATCCTTGCGCTGGAGTTTCTTTTAATGTTGGGAAACAAGGACGGCATGAGACTTGGCGACGATATAGCAAACACAGAGGTAATAGAAGGATAAGGAGGAAGTAGTGTTTTTTCAGAAACTTTTAGGAATGTTTTCAAATGACCTTGCCATAGACCTTGGCACTGCAAATACACTCGTTTATGTTCACGGCAAAGGCATAATCTGCGATGAACCGTCAGTTGTTGTTTTAAGAAATGACAACAAAAAGCCGGTAGCAGTGGGCATGGAGGCAAAAGAGATGCTGGGCAAAACCCCATCAAACATAATAACCATAAGGCCTTTGAAGGACGGGGTCATTGCAGACTTTGATGCAACAGAAGAGATGCTGAAATACTTTATCACAAAGGCCCATAATAATAGAAAGAGCTTTGTTTCACCGAGGATTATAATAGGAGTCCCGTCAGGCATAACACAGGTCGAGCGTCGCGCAGTAAAGGATGCTGCCCATTCCTCTGGCGCAAGAGAGGTCTATCTCATAGAAGAGCCTATGGCTGCTGCCATTGGAGTAGGATTGCCTGTTGGAGAACCTTCAGGGAATATGATCGTGGATATCGGTGGAGGGACTACAGATGTGGCGGTTATATCGCTTGACGGCATCGTTTACAGCAAGGCTGTGCGTGTCGGCGGAGACAAAATGGATGAAGCTATAATGGCATATATAAAACGCAAGTATAACCTCATGATCGGCGAAAGAACTGCCGAACAGATAAAAATAGTGTTGGGAACAGCTTATCCAATAAATAAATCAACTAAAACTGAACACGTGGAGATGAAAGGAAGGAAGCGTAAATATAGCCCTGCTACAGAAGAAAGAGCCTCTGAACAAATACTGTCAGGGTCAACCTCCCCAGCCGACGAGGCTGAGCAAATGGAGATAAAAGGAAGGGACCTTATTTCCGGAATTCCAAAGGCCATCAATGTTACTGAGAACGAGATAAGGGAAGCACTTCAAGAAAGTATAATGCTTATACTCGATACCATTAAGGTTACCCTCGAAAATACCCCACCGGAACTCGCAGCAGACATTGTTGACAGGGGCATTGTGCTGGCAGGCGGCGGCGCATTATTAAGAGGACTGGATATATTGATAAGGGAGCAAACCGGCGTGCCTGTTATAGTACCGGACGATCCTCTGACCGCTGTTGTCAGGGGATGCGGTATGATGCTCGATAAACTGGAACTTCTCAGGAAGGTAGCCATAGCCACCAATTAATGTCAAAGGGCAAAAAGAGATTTATCATCCTTTTTTTACTTGCCCTTATTGCCCTTATAATGGTGACTTATCAGCACAACAGAAGGCCATCCACCACCCTCTTCAGGATTTTATCTTATCCTTACGATGTGCTTAATAATTTCACCACAACCATTAATATGACCTTTCATGAGGTGATAGATACCTTTGACGAAAACAAAAGGCTCAGAAAGGAACTCACTGCAGCCCTCATCGAAAGGCAGCAGCATGCAGAGATGCTGCAAGAGAACAAAAGGCTCAAAGAAATCCTCTCCCTGAAAGAACACTGGCCCAATCACGTGACAACAGCAAAGGCGATAGCCAGGGGCTATGACAGGCTGATGCATATCATGATCCTTGACAAGGGTAAAAACAGCGGCATAAAGAAGGATATGGCGGTTATTACAACAAAAGGCCTTGTGGGCAAGATCTATTCGGTTAAGGATAATTTCTCCGAGGTTCTGCTTTTGAGGGATCCCAATTTCTCTGTGGCTGTCAGGCTTCAGAATAGCAGACACGAGGGTGTTATATCAGGGACAGGCCACCGGTCATATATCCTCAAATACATACCGCCGGAAGAAACCGTGGAAAAGGGAGAAGTGGCGCTCACCTCAGGACTCGACGGAATCTTTCCTCCGGGGCTACCTGTTGGCTTTGTAAGCAGTGTCAGGAAGGAAGGGATCGAGTTCTTTCAGGATATAAAGGTTTTACCCTTTCAGGCCGACACAAAGATAGAAGAAGTGGTTATCTTAAGCAAGTGAACTATGAACTACTTAAAATGGGCAATTTTTATTTTCCTGACCTTTCTTGTACAGACCCAGCTTTCTATTTTTAATACCTCTCTAAACTTAGCTGTGGTTCTTGCCTATTCATTTGCCTTAAAAAGCCTCCCGCGCTCCCAAGAGGCCGGATATTTCGGCAGCAGGGCAGAGATAAAAAGCACTGTATTCGGCGCTGGCATCGGTCTTCTGGAAGACATCCTTGCAGGCTCCATTATAGGGCCTGGTTTTTTCAGCAAAGGCCTGATAGGTTTTATAAGCGTAGTAGCATTTACAGAGGTGGTCTTCAAGTGGACGCCCTTTTTGGGCGTAATTGCCATGATTATTCTTACGGTCATTGATGGAATTATTGTCACCGGCTTGCGGTTTATTTTTACAAATATAAACATAAACATGATTGATACCTTGAAGACTATTTTTATTCATGCAATTGTTAATATACCATTTGGTATAATATTCAAACCGAGTGGGTTTAAGCTAACGGATTAGTATGACCGTAAAGAGAATACAATTAGGCGCTTACATCATAATCGGGGTTCTGCTGGTATTATGTTTCCGTCTCTGGCAACTCCAGATACTGAATGGAGACAAATATAAAAGATTATCCGAAGACAATAGATTAAGAATACTAAAAACCCCAGCTCCGAGGGGCATTATATACGACAGAAACGGCACACCCCTGGTAAAAAACATACCGTTTTTCAGCGTTTCCATAACCACAGATAATTTCAAAGGCATCGATACGGATTCCCTCTCTGCACTGCTCGGTCTCAGCAAAGAAGAGATAGACGAAAAACTGCACAGAAAGGACAACAGTCCCTTTGTCCCGGTAAAACTCAAACAGGGACTGAGCTTTGAGGAGATAGCCCGCATTGAGGCAAGGAGGTCTGATTTCCCGGGACTCTTTGTTGAAAAAGACGTGGGACGGGAATACCTTTTCGGAAAGGTCGGAGCACATATTATAGGTTATCTTGGTAAAATCACATCTTCCCAATTGAGTAATCCGGAACTGCGACATTTCCCTCCAGACGCATTAATAGGCCAATGGGGTGTGGAGGCATTGTTTGACAGCCAGTTGAGGGGGATCCCGGGGGAAAGGATAATAGAGGTTGATGCCCTGGGCAGGGAACTGAGGATGATACAGGGAAGCCCCCCGGTTAAAGGGAGTGATATTGCTCTGAGCATTGATATAAACATTCAGAAGGCTGTTGAGGATGCATTCGGTGATAAGGCAGGAGCCCTTGTGGCAATAAAGCCCGATTCTGGAGAACTACTTGCCCTCGAAAGCCTCCCATCCTTTGATCCCAACATGTTTTCCATGGGCATAGCCTACAGCGACTGGAAGGCCCTCATGGAAGATAAAAAGAAACCCATGTTGAACAGGGCCGTCCAGAGCCAGTACCCTCCGGGCTCCACCTTTAAGATAATAACTGCAATAGCCGCCCTCGAAGAGGGAATTATAAGCCCTGATACAAAGATCAATTGCACAGGCGGGGTCGGCTACGGAAAATGGACATTCGGATGCTGGAAAAAAGGGGGACATGGTCCGGTGGATTTTCATAAAGCCATTGTGGAGTCCTGTGATGTTTATTTCTATGAGGCGGGTAGGAGATTGGGGATAGACAAGATTTATAAATACGCGACAGTATTGGGTCTTGGAAAAGAGACAGGCATTAATCTGCTGATAAAAGAGAGGCGAGGATTAATTCCAAATACCGAATGGAAACGGGAAAAACTGAGGCAGCAGTGGTATCTTGGAGAGACATACAATGCCGCTATCGGGCAGGGCTATGTGACAGCAACTCCGATTCAGATGGCTCGGATGGTAGCAACCGTTTCCAATGGAGGTGACATGTACCCGCTTTCATTAATGAAGGGAGACAGTAAACCCATGGGTCGGGTAAATTTAAAGCCTGAAACAATACACATGATAAAGGAGGCATTGTCTGGAGTTGTTAATGAACCAGGCGGCACCGCTCATGGCTCAATGTCTCAGTTAACCGTAATCGGCGGTAAAACAGGGACCGCTCAGGTTGTTGGCAAGAAAAAAGGGTTAGCAGGTGAAAGGTTTATGGACCATGCATGGTTTGTTGCATTTGCCCCTGTTGATAACCCTGAGATAGCACTCTCTGTCTTTGTGGAACATGGCGGACACGGTGGTTCATCGGCAGCCCCTATAGCAAAGAGGGCCATCGAGGCGTATATGAAAAGTAAAAACGGGCAAGAGGCTATAGGCAAGGGGCAATAGGTAATGTATTCAGAAATATTTTTCCTGGAGCCTATTGCCTATGGCCTGAATTGAAATTATGTTGAAAATTGACAGAAGATTAATCAAGAATTTCGACTGGATAACTTTCCTGATAGTAATGTCTCTTGCCGTCATAGGGATAATGACCATTTACAGCGCCACGAGGCCTCCCCTCGGGGTTGGAGGACATCCGGACTTCTATTTAAAGCAGGTATTATGGCTTCTTATAAGCACTGCGGTTTTATTTGTTGTTGTATCCATAGACTACATATGGCTTTACAGGATCTCATATCCCCTCTATGGCTTAGGGCTGCTACTCCTTTTAATTGTCATCTTCGTCGGAAGAACGAGCATGGGTGCTCAGAGATGGTTGAGCATAGGCCCTATCTCTTTTCAGCCCTCTGAATTTTTCAGGATATTCTTTATAATCGTTTTTTCCTCTTATCTGACAAATATGGGCAGAAATTCGGTTGATAAGATTTCCATGAAAAGCCTGTTCATGTTTGGCATACTGCCATTAATATTATTGATTAAACAGCCTGACCTCGGAACTGCGATCCTCCTTATGTCTTTATTTGTAGTCCTTTCCCTCTCAAAGGGAATAAGCAAAAAGATTATAACAGTGATAATTATTATCGGGCTTATCTCTATTCCATTCCTCGGCCACATCTTCTGGGAAGGGCTCAAGGATTATCAAAAAAATCGCCTTGTCGCCTTCATCGACCCTGACATTGACCCCGCAGGCATAGGCTATCATATCAATCAGTCAAAGATATCCGTAGGGTCAGGCGGTTTTTTTGGCAAGGGCTATTTAAGGGGAACACAGGGACCATTGAGGTTTTTACCGGAAAAGCATACGGATTTTATATTCTCTGTTTTTGCAGAAGAGTGGGGCTTTATGGGAAGCATTACCCTTCTCGGTATTTATCTGATGTTGTTTTTAAGGGGGCTGGATACAGCCATGAGGGCAAAGGATGAATTCGGGAGACTGACTGCATTAGGGATAACCGCAATGTTCTTTGTATATTTCTGCGTAAATATAGGGATGACCTTAGGAATAATGCCTGTGGTGGGAGTACCGCTGCCTTTTGTGAGTTATGGAGGGACAGCGCTTTTGAGCAATTTCATAGCAGCAGGTATATTGATAAATATCAGGACGAGGAGATTTGAATTGTTTTATCCGTAATTATGATAAAATATGCGTAAATTTAATCCGGAGGTTTATTATGAAAATCATAGAAGGAGAGCTTCAGGCAAAGGGTCTTAAGTTCGGCATTATTGTAAGCAGGTTTAATGACTTTATAACATCGAGGCTCCTTGACGGCGCAATAGACGCCCTCGTAAGGCATGGCGCAAAGGAAGACGATATAGAGGTTGTGAAGGTGCCAGGCTCCTTCGAGATTCCCCTCGCTGCAAAAAAGATGGCATCAAAAGGCGCATACAATGCAGTCATATGCCTCGGAACTGTTATAAGGGGCGCAACGCCGCATTTTGATTATGTGGCGGCAGAGGTCTCAAAGGGCGTAGCTGCAGCATCCCTTGATACAGGGGTTCCAATAGCCTTTGGCGTGATAACATCGGACACTATCGAGCAGGCAGTTGAGAGGGCTGGAACAAAAGCAGGCAACAAAGGATGGGACGCTGCAATCACAGCCATAGAAATGGCACAGGTACTAAAGAAGTTATGAGTCATGAGTTAAGAGTTATGAGTAAATTATGAAGAGGAGAAAGGCCCGGGAATACGCACTGCAGTTTTTATATAGGATTGATTTTATAAAGGTCTCCACAGGAAATAACAACAAGGCAAAAGGCCTTTCTGATATTAAGGACAGCCTCGAAGTCTTCTGGTCTGATACGGATGAAAAAAACCCTGACACAAAGGCCTTTGCAGAGGACATAATCTCAGGGACTATCAAAAACCTTAAAGAAATAGACCCATTAATCCAGAAGATAGCACAGAAGTGGAAGATCTCAAGGATGGCGAGCATTGACAGAAATATCCTGAGATTTGCCACATATGAGCTATTATTCAGGAAAGACATCCCTAATGCCGTAACAATTAACGAGGCACTTGAGATCGCAAAAAAATATTCCACATCAGAATCTGCAGCATTTATCAACGGCATCCTCGACAAGATAGCAAAAGAACATTGCCGGAAATGAGATATGCCGTAATCTCGGATGTCCATGGAAACCTTGAGGCCCTCAAGACTGTCCTAAAAGATATTAAAAAGAAAAAAATAACAGACATCCTCTTCCTTGGCGATGCTGTCGGCTATGGCCCTGACCCGGATGAATGTGTGGAGATATTGAATTCCGAATGCAATGTCCTTCTTGCAGGAAACCATGACTGGGCTGTGCTGGGGTTAACCGATATAGATTTTTTTAATCCATATGCAAAGGCAGCTATTTTATGGACAAGGGAAAAAATCAGTAAAGAGAATCTCGCCATACTGAAGACATTTTTAATATCAAAAGAGATAGAGGATAAAAAGATATTCCTCGTGCACTCAACACCAAAAGAGCCAAAGCAATGGCACTACCTTTTGACCCTCTGGGATGCAGAGGTTAACTTTCATTACTTCGACAATAAAATATGCCTCTTAGGCCACAGCCACCAGCCATTTATAATCGAGAGGATGCCATCAGGAGAGATGTCAACATACAGAAACGAAGCGAAAATAGGCGATACAGAAAGATATATCATTAATGTAGGGAGTGTAGGCCAGCCGAGGGACGGGGACCCGAGGGCATGTTATGCGATTATTGATGATACATCCGTGAAACTTTATCGTGTCGAATATGACATCGAAAAAACACAGAGCAAAATGAGGATGTATGGATTACCATTGCCGCTTATTGAGAGATTGGAGAGAGGGGTTTGATTTTACCCTGTTACAGCTATGACCTCTTCAAAGGTGAGTGTGTTTTTGCCTTTCATCTTAACCTGATTAAGTTTATCACAGATTCAGAGGTTATTTTCAAAAGCAGCATTTTGGAAAGCAGACAAACCAGATTTTACTTCTGTATATCATTTGTGATACACTTTTTATAAAAGCTATAAGGGAGGTGTTTTTTATGGCGAAGACAGCAATGATAGTAGCAAGAATAGAGCCTGATTTAAAGGCAGATGCCGAAAAGATTTTAAAGAAGCTGGGATTATCCACAACCGAGGCAATAAACCTGTTTCTTGCACAGATAAGGCTTAGAAAAGGCTTGCCTTTCGAAGTGAAAATACCGAATAAGACTACACTAAAGGCTATGAGGGATGCAGAAGAAGGCAAGAACTTAATAGAGTGCAAGGACGCTGAGGATATGTTTAAAAAATTGGGCATATAGAATGTATAAGCCCAAATATACCAAACCCTTCAATAAGGATATTCGGAGGCTTGAACGGTCAGGCAGTCATGACATTGAAAAACTGAAGGCTGTTATCCGCAAGCTCATAAATGGCAAGCCTCTTGAACCACGATACAAAGACCATGCACTCACCGGCGATTTAAAGGGACATAGAGACTGCCACGTAGAACCAGACTGGATATTGATTTACAGGATTGATAGAGAGACAAAGACAATAACCTTTACAAGAACCGGCAGCCATGCGGATTTGTTTGAATAATTTCAAGTGAGCCGTGCAGGATTCGAACCTGCGACCCGCTGATTAAGAGTCAGCTGCTCTACCAACTGAGCTAACGGCCCACAAATATCAGATAGTTACAATACAAAAAATACCCTTTAATCGTCAAGTTTTCAGTTGCCAAAAAAGAGATTCTTGCATTATCATCTTATATCCTAATTCCAAGGAGTTTGATATGCAAAAACTTATAAAGCCATTAATCCAGAAAAATGATTCAAAGATAATCCTTGTTGTCCTTGACGGTGTCGGAGGACTTCCCATCAACGGCAAAACAGAGCTTGAAGCAGCCAATACGCCCAATCTTGATGCACTTGCGCGGGAATCGGCATGCGGGTTGCATGTTCCGGTTGCTTATGGAATAACACCGGGAAGCGGGCCGGGACACCTTGGTATTTTCGGATATGATCCCATAGAATGCCAGATTGGGAGGGGAATTTTAGAGGCCCTCGGTCTTGGGCTTGAGGTCAGAAAAACTGATGTGGCTGTAAGATGCAACTATGCAACTATTAAGGACGGAATAATTGTTGACCGCAGGGCAGGCAGAATACCCACAGAGCAGAGCAAAAAACTTACGGAGAAACTGCAGAGCGAGTTAAGCAGAATCGATGAAGCGGAATTGATATTTGCTCCAGGGATGGAACACAGGTTTGCTGTTTTACTCAGATTCCCCGAACCTCTTGAGCCTGATGCAACCATGATCCCGGATACCGACCCTCAAAAGGAGGGATTGGCTCCATTATATCCCGCGTCCCTTTCAAAAAATGCAGAGAAGGTATCGAGGATTGCAGAGAAGCTTATAAACATGGCCCACGAAATACTGAAAGACGAGGAGAAGGCAAACTATATTTTAACGAGGGGATTCTCGGGCATGCCCCATATCCCAACATTTCAGGAGGCATTCGGATTAAAGTCCCTCGCAATCGCAACATATCCGATGTATCGAGGCCTTGCAAAACTTGTTGGAATGGATACCCCTGCTATCGAAGGAAGTGTTGAAGATGAAATTAAATTTTTGAAAGAGAGATACAATGATTATGACTTTTTCTTTTTGCATGTAAAAAAGATTGATTCTTACGGGGAGGATGGCAATTTCGAAGGGAAGGCTGCACGGATTGAGGAATTCGACAAACTCCTGCCCCAGATACTTGAGCTAAAGCCAGATGTGCTTATCATGACAGGCGACCACTCAACTCCGGCGCTTATGAAAGGCCATAGCTGGCATCCGGTGCCTGTCTTATTAAAATCTCCATATGTCCTCGGCGGTTTGTGTTCTGCATTCTCCGAGCGTGAATGCACAAAAGGCGAGCTGGGCATATTCCCGGCAGTGAATCTAATTCCTCTGGCACTCGCAAATTCTTTAAGGCTTAAAAAATTTGGGGCATGATAGATACGCATTGTCATTTAGAAATGACGCCCTATGATCCCGACCGTGAAGATGTCATCAAAAGGGCAAGGGAAGCAGGGTTAGAGGCAGTCATAACCATCGGCTCTGATTTTGAGGGATGCAAGGGCGCAGTAGCTCTTGCAGAGAAGTATGATTTCATTTATGCCACTGTCGGCATCCATCCCCATGATGCAAAGGATTTCTCAGAAGATATATTCAATCAGATAAAGAGATGGGCAACACCCCCCCATCCCCCCCTTAGTAAGGGGGGGCAACGGGGGGGTAAAATTGTTGCCATTGGCGAAATCGGCCTTGATTACCACTATGACCATTCGCCGAGAGAAATACAAAAAGATGTATTCAAAAAACAGCTTTATTATGCAAAGGAAGTAAACCTTCCTGTTATTATCCATAGCAGAGAGGCAAAGAAGGATACCCTTAAAATCCTTGAGGAATCAGGCGTTACAAAGGGCGTGATGCACTGCTTCTCAGGAGATATGGAGATGGCAGAAAGAACTATGGCAATGGGTTTTTATATATCTATTGCCGGACCCGTCACCTTCAAAAATGCAGCCAAGTTAAGGGAGATCGCTAAGGCGATTCCTGATGATTATCTGCTCATTGAAACTGATGCACCGTACCTGACGCCTGAGCCTCTCAGGGGCAAGAGAAACGAGCCTGCATTTGTTGTTCATACAGCAAAATTCATAGCTGATTTGAGAGGCGTATCTTTTGAAGATATAGACAGGATTACGACTGTAAACGCAAAAAGGCTCTTTGGCATAGGAAAGATGCCGGAGGCTGAAATTGCCTACAGGATAAGGGACAGCCTTTATTTGAATGTAACCAACAGGTGCACAAGCAAATGCACTTTCTGCGTAAAGTTTCATACGGACTTTGTAAAAGGGCATAAACTCAGGCTTGAGCATGAGCCTGCAGAAGAAGAATTAAAGGATGCCATTGGAGAGCCAACGAAATATAAAGAGATAGTCTTTTGCGGGTATGGAGAGCCTTTGCTGAGACTCGATGTTGTTAAATCCGTTGCCTCATGGGTAAAGGGAAAAGGCGGGAAGGTAAGGATTAATACAAACGGCCACGGGAATCTGATACACAAAAGGAACATCCTTCCTGAATTGCAGGGGCTTGTGGACTCAATATCAATAAGCCTCGATGCTCAGGATGAGGAGACCTATAACCGCATATGCAGGCCTGCATTCAAGAATGCATTTAATGAGGTGGTGAATTTCATAAAAGAGGCAAAGAAATATATCCCTGATGTAACAGCAACCGTTGTTACATCAGAAGGCGTTGATATTGATAAATGCAAAGAGATTACAGATTCCCTCAGAGTGAAACTAAGGGTTAGAAGACTGGATGTTGTCGGTTAAAAAGCTCAAAATATTTTTGATTTCCACTTCTCCCTGCTCACTTTTTTTCAGATTCTTCCATTGAACCTTTCCAGCCTTTAGCTCGTTTTCTCCGATTATAAATGCAAATTCAGCGCCTATCCTGTCAGCCTTTCTCAACTGGCTTTTCAGGGATGCGCCTCCATAATTAGGCTCAACCCAAAATCCTGCTGCCCTTATATCTTCTGCAATCCTGAACCCTTCTATCTCAGCCTCTCTGCCAATAGTTGCAATAAAGACCGTTGGCGCTGGATGTTCCTCTGTCCAATTTTCTTTTAATAGGGTCACGATTCTTTCCATTCCCAGAGCAAAACCTATTGCAGGCGTTGAAGGACCTCCGAATTCTTCCACGAGTCTATCATATCTTCCACCCGCAGCAACTGCCTTTTGTGCTCCTAAATGTTCGCTTGTTACCTCAAAGGCTGTCCTTGTGTAGTAATCAAGCCCCCTCACCAGATTTGGATTCAATGTATAAGGGATTTTCAGCGTCTGCAATCTAAAAATCAACTCATCAAAGTGTTCTCTGCACTCGCTGCATAAATGGTCTGTAACCAGAGGCGCGCCCTGTCTGAGCTCAATGCATCTATCCACCTTGCAGTCAAGGATGCGCAGAGGATTCAGTTCATATCTCCTCTGGCAGTCAGGGCAGAAATCCGATAATCTGTTCTTAAAGAAATCCAGAAGTGCATTCCTGAAATCAGGCCTGCACTTTTCGCATCCAATTGAGTTAAGCTCGAAATTTACTTCTTTTAAGCCTATCCCTTCAAGAAGATTCCTGAGCATAGCAATAATCTCTGCATCCATTGACGGCTGCAAAACCCCAAACGCCTCCACACCGATTTGATAGAATTGCCTGAATCTCCCTTTTTGCGGCCTTTCGTATCTGAACATGGGGCCTGAGTAAAAAAATTTCTGGGGTGAAGGAAGATTATAGAGATGATGCTCCACATAACACCTTACAGCCGGAGCCGTGCCTTCAGGCCTCATGGTAATGCTCCTCCCTGCCTTGTCAGGAAATGTATACATCTCCTTTTCCACGATGTCTGTGGTCTCGCCGATGCTTCTTATGAATATATCCGTGGATTCTATGATGGGAATCCGTATCTCATGGAAGCCGAATCTCTGGAATATCTCTCGTGCTGTAGATTCCACTTTCTGCCATATATGTATGTCAGGAGGCAGGATATCCTGAATGCCCTTCAGGGCACTATACTTCACCTGATTCTTCCCCTTCCCTTTCCTTGTCGAACTCGAGCATCCTGAGGTGGCTGTCTATGAGCCGCTTGATCTCCTCTTTGAAATGGCGTCTGATTCCCTTGAGGTCAACAATATCCTCGTGTATCTTGACCACCTTTTCCTGCGCCTCTTTAATCATATTGTCTGCCTTAAGCTCTGCCTCTTTCAGAATCAGCTCTGCTTCCTTCCTTGCATTTGTCTTGTAATCTTCCACCATCTGCTGGGCAGTCATCAGGGTTTCGCGGAGGGTGACTTCCATGTTTTTGTATTCCTGAAGTTGCCCGTCCGCCCTGCTGAGCTGTTCTTTTAACGATGCATTCTCCCTGAGGAGTTCCTCAAGCTCTTCCCTTATCAATTCAAGGAAAGAATAGACCTCGTCAACATCGAATCCCCTGAGTCTCATGGGGAACTGCTTTTGCTGGATATCAAGCGGTGTGATTCTCATATTACAGCCCCTCCTTTTATTTTATAGCCCAGTTCTATCAAAGAACTTATCAGAAATTTCTGGATAAATATAATAGCAAGAATTACGATAAGGGGGGAAATGTCTATGGGGCCGAGCCTCCCGCCGATGAGCCTTCTTATGGGCCTTAAAACAGGTTCTGTTACCGAGTAAAGGAATCTGACAATGGGATTGTAGGGATCGGGGCTGACCCAGCTTATGATTGCAGCGATTATGACAATCCACTGGTATACCTCCAGAACAACATTGAGGATCTTCGCAACTGCTAAAATAAAATTACCGAATATAAACATCATTCCCTCCTCATTTTAAACTTTGGCCAGTTCTTCTGCCCGCTTTTTTGCTGCATGCAGCGCATCATATACTATATCTTTAAAGCCCTTTTCTTCAAATACCTTAAGCCCTGCTGCTGTTGTGCCCCCCGGCGATGTCACCATTTCCCTGAGTTTCTCAGGAGGCATTCCTGTATCGAGGAGGCTTGCAGTGCCTATAAGTGTTTGTATTGCGAGCTCCGAGGCATTGTCCCTGCTTAATCCAATCTTTTCTCCTGCATCAATCATAGCTTCTATAAATAATGCCACAAAGGCAGGGCCGCTGCCTGAGACCGCAGTGACTGCATTTATATATTTTTCTGGTAAAGTGAGCACCTTGCCCACAGACATGAAGATGTCCCTGACAATTGCAATGTCTTTGTCAGAAAAACATTCGCATAAAGACATGACAGACATTCCCTCCTGAACAATGGCTGGCGTATTTGGCATTACACGGATTAATTTTTTTGTCTTTAGTTTCGACTGGAGGAATGAAAGTGTAATCCCGGCAGCTATTGATACCACTGTCTTTTCCTCTGTTATCAAATCTGCTACCTCATCGAGGACTGCTGCCATGTTCTGAGGCTTAATGGCAAGAATGATTATATTGCATGAAGATGCAACCTCTTTATTTGATTCTGTTGTTTTTATACCATAGGTCTGCTGGAGATATTTCCTCCTGTCTTCGCTGGGTTCTGATACTAAAATATCTCTCCTGACTCCTGACTCTTGACTCTTGACTCCTTTTATAATGGCCTCTGCCATATTCCCGCCGCCGATAAAACCTATCATTTATTTGCTCCTTTCTTCTCGACTATTTTCATTTCCACAAGCCTCTGTCTTTCTTGCTCTATTTCCCTCTTAAGCACTTTAGGGTCTGGTAATTTTAACTTATATTTTGAAGCAAATACCTTATTATTCATTCCGCCTCACTGACCAGTTCCCTATTATACATTCTGCTTCGTAGAATTCACGCTGATAATGGTCATCAAGGCGCATAAGTAAACAGTAGTGAGACCATGAGAGAGGGAATTGTGCACACAGTGTCTGCGAAATCTCAGATTGGCCAGACAGTGTCTGGCTTATTACAGTACTGCCCAATTGGCCAGGCACTGTGTAGCTTTTTTGTGGATAAGAGAGATAAAACTGGCGGATATTTTTCATTTGAGTGAAGCCAAAACCTTTACCGAATTTCTTTATGAGATCCTCTGAAATCCTTTTCAAAATTGCTTCACCGTATTCCGCTCGCACTTTTCCCTTCTGCTCATACTCCACAATTCTTCTGCCAATTAACCAGTAAGTGGCCACCAGAGCAGTGTTCACATACCGAACTGCTGTTTTACGGCCCTGTTCGATAAGGGATGCAAGGTCGGTGATAAGAGTTGAATATGGATGCTTTTTTGCTGGTTGTTTCATGTTGTACGCTAAGGTTATTTTCTTCCTATTATCAAAGAAGCCTCTGCCATATTTCCGCTGCCTATGAAACCAATCATGATATAACGCCTCCTTGTTACCCAATTCCTAAAGTTTTCATAATAAAGGGCCCTACCTGTTCCCAAATAGTTGTTAAGTTAGCGGCATTTGAAAGGAATCTCTCAATCGCTTTTATAACACCATGTTTTCTCTTTTCTTGTGGAACTTTAAACTGGGTAATTAGAAAATCAACATTTTCCATCTGTTCATATCTGGTCTTGTCATCAACATCTGAATCTTTAATTGCTTCCGTAAGCCGATTAAATGCCTCGGCAAGCTCCGCTTGATTTGACTCTTTGAGCGTTTCTATATTTACCTGAATAGAACCGTATATCTGTCCTGTATTAATTACTCCAACGTCTCCGCCGACATATATCGTGGTCCCGATAGAAGGCTGTGGAATTCCTATCCCCATTCTAAGTTCTTCCTGTAACAGTTCAATCCTTCTGTTTACAGACTCGCGCTTCATTTTCTCATATTCTTGCATTTTGGAATTTATTGTATCTATTTGTGGTCTCAAATTCCCAAAATGTTTTAAAACTTTAGACTGAAGTTCGTTAAGCTCTCTCAATAGTAGGTCTGATGTTTCTTTTTTAAAATTATCAAAATAGTTTGGATCGTCAATATAATAGCCTGGTAGTTGTGATTGCTCACTTAAAAGTGCTGATTTTTCACTATTAAATAGTTCTTCAAAAAGGTTATCTATATACTTAAATCCGCTCTCTAAGACTAATAAAACATGGCTACTGCTACCATACCTGCCGGCTTTATTTACGGATTCAGAATGTTGTTGCCATTCCTCTTCGCATTTCTGGATATAATTAACCTTTAATTCTTCTGTACGTAGTTTTGTGTAGTTATGCATCTGTTAATGACACAACCTTTAAATATCTGGCATAAATAATTTCAAACAACTGCCTTCTCTTTTACTATCGACAAGTCAATCAGGTCGAGCGGATTCCTTGTTGTCCTCTTTCCTGCATCGAGTATCTCGATGGCAACAATTTTTCCGTCCTTTGAATAATCAATTATCACACCATCAAGCTCAACCGACTCTGCGATAGCCTCATCAGTTATAAACTCAATATTTAAGAGGTCATGTCCTGGGTCGTATTCAATCTTCATTTATTGTCCCTCCTTCCAGTAACGACTTATTTTACTTGTTTTCCCTTTCCCCAAACAACGCCGTCCCTATCCTCACCATTGTTGCCCCTTCCTCTATTGCCACCTCAAAGTCGCCAGACATGCCCATGGAGAGTTCAGGAAGCATGAACCCCTTTTCCTTTGCATTATCCCTGATTTTCCGCAATCTCCTGAAGTAAGGCCTTGCCTCCTCCGGATTATCAAAAAATGGCGGCATGGTCATCAGGCCTTCAAGTTTTAAGTTTTTCAGTTTCTTTATTTCCTCAAGCAACAGGATAAGCTCATCTTCAGAAACCCCGTGCTTTGTCTCCTCTTCTGACAATTTTACCTGAACGAGAATACTTTGTATCTTTCCTATTTTTTCTGCCTGTTTATTTAGCTCTTCTGCAAGCTCGATGGAATCGACAGTATGAATTAGGTCGAATAATTGAACTGCATACTTTGCCTTGTTTTTTTGCAGATGCCCGATAAGATGCCACTCTACCCCCCCTTTCATCCCCCCCTTTTCAAGGGGGGGAATAGGGGGGGTAATCTCAAATTTCAAATCTGAAATTTTCTTCTGTGCCTCCTGAACCCTGTTCTCGCCAAAAATCCTGAGACCTGCGTCTATGGCCTCTTTTATTGTTTCTATTCCAACTGTCTTTGTAACAGCAATGAGTTTTACTTCATCAGGGCTTCTGCCTGCACGCATTGCAGCATGGCTTATTCTTTTAAATATTGCCGAGGCATTCTCTATAAGCATTTGTAGTTATACTATTACCAATTCCAAATAAATTCAAGACTATGTTATCATTTATCCATGGTTGAAAAATTCTCCTTCAATCTCTCCCTTAACAGGAAACTTATACTCATTATGCTCTTTTTAAGCTTTATCCTCATTTCAGTACTCATGTTCCTTTACTCGCAGTCCGAGCAGGCCCTTTTCAGAGAACGGGAAAGACAGACAATGGAACTTACAAAGGCTATCCAGATAGGTGTCGAGGAGGTAACCGCATCCGGGGCTACAGATGAGGCAAGGCTTTCCAAATACCTCAAGGAGTTGAATGCAAAGGGGGTTAAAGAGATTTCAATAATCAGCAATGCAGACGAAATCGTGGCAAGCACTAACATGGCGAAGATTGGCCAGCCTCTGACCCACAAGAGAAAGGAGCTTATCATCAAGGCAGAATTGGGAGAGCCAATTTCGGATGAAGGCAGCACCTACAATGTAATAGTGCCTGTTGTTGCAGGAAATACACAGTACGGCTATATACATTTAAAGATAAATAAGGATGACTTTTCGCAAATTCTCAGGATTAATGCCCTTAAAAGGATTGCTGCAACTATTTTTGTATTTGGGATTGGTATTATTATGGCATTAATCCTTTCTAAACGATATACCCGACCAATCCAGAATGTTGTGGATGCTGCCATGAGGGTTGCTGCCGGAGACCTCAACCAGAATATACCTGTTCAGAGCAGAGACGAGATCGGGCAGTTGTCAGAAAGCTTTAATTTCATGGTCCAAAAGCTGAGGGAAACCCGCACTCTTGAAGAAAAGCTGAGAGAGGCCGAACATCTTTCAGGGTTAGGCCAGTTATCGAGAAACATGGCGCATGAGATAAGAAATCCTTTGAATTTCATCAATCTGAGCATTGACCACATAGGAGAGAAGTACAGGCCTGAAGACGAAGAGAACAAGAAAAGATTTAACAATCTTATAAGCGGAATAAAACAGGAAGTACACAGACTAAATAAGCTGGTTAATGACTTCCTCGATTACAGCAGACCGATAAAGCTCAATATCAAAAGGGTTCGCGTAGGAGAACTCCTTGAGGATGTTATGGCCTTAATATGGGCAAAGGCAGAGGCAGACGAAATAAATATCACCAAGGATTACTCTGCTGATGTACAAATCGATGTGGACACAGACCTCTTTAAATCCTGCATCCTGAATATCATCACCAACGCCTTCCACGCAATGGAGACCTCCCAGAGGAAGATATTGAAAATCAAAACAGAACTTATTGATAACGAATTTATACTATCCATAACAGACACCGGCATGGGGGTTTCTCATGAAAATCTCTCAAGGATATTTGAGCCGTTCTTTTCCACAAAACAGAATGGGCTCGGTCTTGGCCTGCCTATGACCATGAGGGTTATGGAGGAGCACGGCGGAAGGGTTGACTTTAACAGTGTTGAAGGCAAAGGCAGCGATGTGAAATTAATCCTTCCATTATCAAAAGGAGCCTGAGGTTATGTCGGTTATAATCGTAATTGATGACGAACATCGCCAGCGTGACATTCTTCAAACCATACTCTCGGATGAAGGATACGAAGTCCATACAGCACCATCTGCGGAGGAAGGCCTTAAACTGATAAAACAATTAAATCCTGATGTTGTAATTACAGACCTCAAGATGGGGGGCATGAGCGGCATGCAGCTCATGGAGGCCATTCCCGATGATTTGATCAAGCCGGCAGTTATCATTATGACAGCTTACGGCACAATATCCTCGGCAGTCGAAGCAATTAAAAAAGGGGCATTTGACTATCTCACAAAGCCCCTCGAAAAAGATGCAATTGTCCTTACTGTCAAAAAGGCTACCGAGAGAATGGAGTTGCTTAAAGAAAACATCCGGCTTCAGGATGCGCTCTTTGATAAGTTCAAGATAGAAGGAATTGTCGGAGGATCCAAGAATATGAAGGCTACCATGGAGGTTGTCAAGAAGGTAACTCCAACATCGGTGACTGTATTGATACAGGGAGAAAGCGGCACGGGTAAAGAGCTCATTGCAAGGGCGGTACATTATAACAGCCCTCGTCGGACATGTCCCTTTACTGCCATCAACTGCGCAGCCATTCCCGATAACCTTATAGAAAGCGAGCTTTTCGGCTATGAGCCCGGTGCCTTCACAGGCGCCACTCACAGAAAAATAGGGCTCTTTGAAGCCTCGGACAGAGGAACGCTTTTCCTTGATGAGATAGGAGATTTGCCTCTTCTTATGCAGACAAAAATATTAAGGGTCTTGCAGGATAAGGAAATACGAAGGGTAGGAGGAAAAGACAGCATCAAGATTGATGTAAGGATAATCGCAGCAACAAACAAGGACCTCGAAAAAGAGGTCGCAAAAGGAGGCTTTAGGGAAGACCTGTATTACAGGCTGAAAGTGGTGACAGTCGAGATTCCTCCTTTAAGGGATAGAAAGGAGGACATTCCATCGCTTGTAAAATTCTTCATCGATAAATATAACAAGGAATTCGGCAAAAGGGTTAAGGGAATAAGCGAAGGGGCAACAAAGGCCCTCATGGACTATCACTGGCCGGGCAATATCAGGCAGCTCGAATCTGTTATTGAAAGGGCAGTGCTAATGAGCGATACGGACACTATAAGCCTTAATGATATAAAGGGTGAATTGAGGCTTCCGCCTGACAAGGGAATTCTTGACTTAGAGATTCCCGATGAGGGCATCAATTTTGAAAGCCTGGAAAAGGAATTGATCAAGAAGGCAATGACTAAGACAAATAATGTGGCAGCAAAGGCAGCCCGTCTCCTCGGCATGAGCTATAAGACATTCTGGTACAGACTCGAGAAGTTCAATATATCCTCAAAAGAGGATATACCTCCCCAAAAGAAGAATTAGGTCTAAAACCTCTATATGCAATCTTATTGAAAAATAAAGGGTTTAATATTGTCTGAATTTGGCATGTAAATTGTATAATCAGGTCTGCCAAAAATTGGGGAATTCTTAAGAAAAAGGGAGGTGATTTAATCAATGAAGAAATTCATGGCATTGCTCGTAGCGCTTCTTTTTGCTTTTGCAATGACAACAGTTGCATTCGCAGCAGAGAAGCCAGCAGCACCAAAGGCTGACAAGGCAGCTCCGAAGATGGAGGAGAAGAAGGCTGAGGATAAGGCAGCTGACAAGAAGGAAGAGAAGAAAGCAGAGAAGAAAGAGAAGAAAGCAAAGAAGAAAGCTAAAAAGGCAGAAGAGAAGAAGGAAGAGAAAAAAGAAGAGAAGAAATAATTATTCTTCCAACAAAGGGCAGGGATATATCACCTGCCCTTTATTTTATGATTACAAACCGTTTTAAGGAGGTCTTTAATGAAGAAGGCATTTTCAGTTATGCTTTCAGTTCTCATCGTTGTTTCCATAATCGGTACAGTTGCTGCTGCTGAAAAAAAACCTAAAGTAATTCAGAGGTCAGGAGAGGTTGTAGCAATTGATGTTGCAGCTAAATCTATGACCATAAAACCTATAAAATACAAAGATAATATTGTAGTTACGATAAATGAAAAAACACTTGTAAAGATGGATAAAGAAAAGAAATCCCTTACAGATATAAGAGTTGGGGATAGTGTAACAATATGGATTTTTGAGAAGGATAACATTGCGAAAAGCATTGATATAAAAACTGCAAAGGCTGACAAGAAAGGCGCAGAGCCAGCAAAGCCTGTTGAGCTGTCAAAACCTGCAAAGAAATAAATATAGCATTGAAGAGACGGCCTACAGTTACAGTATTTAGTGGGCCGTCTCTTTTTTATTTTTAATTATCCATCTTTTTGACCTTTTATCAGTCTCTGCGATAAAATACAACACAAAATTCAAAATACAAAAATCAAAATGCACAATTACGGAGTTCCTTAATTTTGATTTTTGATATTTAATATTTAATTTTTTGAGGAGGCCTCATAAATGATTAAAATTCAACTGGCAGACCGCGTGAAAAACCTACCGCCATACCTCTTTGCAACTATCGATAAAATGAAGCAGGAAGCGCTCTCAAAGGGTGTTGACCTCATAGACCTGAGTATCGGAGACCCTGATATCCCAACACCTGCGCATATTGTCGCTGCTATGAAAAAAGCAGTCGAAAAACCTGTACACCACCGCTATCCATCATACGAAGGTATGCTTTCCTATAAAGAAGCAGTAGCAGACTGGTATAAACAGAGATTTAATGTGTCCCTCGACCCAAAAACAGAAGTGCTATCCCTTATTGGCTCTAAAGAAGGAATCGGACATATACCACTTGCATTCGTAAATCCCGGAGATGTTGTCCTTGTCCCTTCTCCCGGTTATCCGGTTTATCCTGTGGGGACATTGTTTGCAGGAGGAGAATCCTGCATAATGCCCCTTAAGGAAGAAAACGGCTTTCTGCCCGATTTCAAGGCAATTCCGGAGGATGTCTTAAAAAGGGCGAAATTGATGTTCCTGAATTATCCCAATAATCCAACTGCTGCTGTGGCTTCAGAGGGCTTTTTCAAAGAGGCAATAGCCCTCGCTGAAAAATACAATATAATCATATGCCACGATGCGGCATATTCCGAAATGTATTACGACAATCAGAAGCCGACAAGCTTTCTCGATGTGGAGGGCGCAAAGGATGTAGGAATAGAATTTCATTCATTATCCAAGACATATAACATGACCGGATGGAGGATCGGTTTTGCCGTTGGCAATAAAGATGTCATAGCAGGACTTGGTAAGATTAAGACCAACCTCGACTCTGGAGTATTTCAGGCAATTCAGGAGGCATCCATAGTCGCCCTCCAAACAGAGGACTCCATTTTATCCCGGATAAGAAAGACATATCAGGACCGCAGGGACGCCCTTTATGAAGGGCTCAAGGGACTCGGCATCCATATTAATAAGCCGAAGGCAACATTTTATTTGTGGGCAAAAGTGCCAACAGGCTTTAACTCAACGACCTTTGTGGCACATCTCCTCGAAAAGACAGGCGTGCTTGGAACACCTGGTGTCGGCTTCGGCGCGCCCGGAGAAGGGTATATACGGTTTGCCCTCACCCAGCCTGTTGAGAGGATAAAAGAGGCTGTGGAACGCATTAAAAATGCATTATAAAGTCAATGCTGCCACCTTCTAAGGACATGTCAATAGTTCACATAGGCATCGGCTCGAATATTGGAGACAGACAGGCTCATTGCAAAGATGCAATAGAAAGATTAAAGCGTAAAGGCATTGTAGTAAATAAATTATCTCCGATGTATGAGACAGAGCCGTGGGGATTAAAAGAGCAGCCAAAATTTATCAATATGGCAATAGAGGCAGAGACAAGTCTATCGCCTGAGGAACTTCTTAATACACTGAAGTGCGTAGAAAAAGAGATGGGTAGGGAAGAGAGTGTCAGATGGGGGCCGCGTATCATTGACCTTGACATCCTGTTTTATAATGATATAGTAATTAACATGGAACATCTTCAGATACCGCATCCCCTGCTCCACAAAAGGGAATTTGTCCTCCTTCCCCTTTTTGAAATTGTGCCTGACAAAGAACATCCGATACTAAAGAAAACAATCAGACAGCTAAAGGAGGAATTAAACGGTGTTTAAGACCCTGAACATAAAAAGCAAGGCAAAGACAGAATTCATCGACATTACCGACGACATCCAAGAGGTAATAAAGGAATCGGGTGTAAAAAGCGGTATATGCTATATCTATGTCCCCCATACGACAGCGGGAGTTACCATAAATGAAGGCGCAGACCCGTCAGTCAAAAGGGATATCCTCGCAACACTTAACAGACTTATTCCATTTGAAGGCGACTATCAGCACATGGAGGGTAATTCTGCAGCACATATAAAATCAACCCTTGTCGGAGTATCACAGTTTGTTGTGATAGAAGAAGGCAAGGCGCTCCTCGGTACATGGCAGTCTGTATATTTTTGCGAGTTTGATGGGCCAAGACACAGAAGGGTCATCCTGTGCTTCTGCAGCAGCTTGTGAGTTCAGGGAGACCGTAATAATCGATAAGGCTTGATAAATCTCCAGGAACTTCTGATTCAACCTTACAATTATTGCAGAGCCTCCTTACAAGTCTTTGAGCCAGAACTCCGCTTACAGCAGAATTTATAAGATATGGAGGAATTCCAATATCAATGAGCCGCGTGATTGTAGCAACCGTATTATTTGTGTGCAGGGTGGTCAGGACAAGGTGCCCTGTGAGGGATGCCCTTATTGCAATCTCTGCTGTCTCAATGTCCCTTATCTCCCCTATCTTGATGATATCAGGGTCCTGGCGGAGAACAGCGCGAAGAACCGTTGCAAAGGTGCGGCCGATAGCTTCATTTACCTGGATCTGTGTGATTCCTTCAAGTTTATATTCAACAGGGTCTTCAATGGTTACAATATTTTTTGTCCCGGACTGCAGATGGCTAAGGCAGGCATAAAGGGTGGTAGTTTTACCGCTCCCGGTCGGACCTGTGCTGACATCCAGAGGATCTGCCATGGCAAGGATAAGGATATTATCCCTTTTTTCTATGGGGAAAATAATCTCTTTTTTTGCAATATCTCCGGGTACAAGCCTTTTAAGTTCGTCGGATATTTTATAATCTTCACAAAAAATGATTGGAATGTTCAGTTTTTTAGAAACTGCTTCGGTGATCTGTTCTTTTGTCACAATGCCCAATTCTATAAGTATTTTCTCTATTTTTTGTTTCCCTGTCTTCTGGATGGAGAGGGCATAATTGAGCTGTTCATTTGTGATTAAACCTAATTCAACGAGTATTTCGCCCCGTTTTTTATAGACATTCGCAATGTGGGCCATTTGTTTTTATTATAAATTAATTGTCCTGTTTGTCAAGTTATAGGTTAAAGCATTCAGGAGAAAATGTCCGTGTATATGATAAAATTTTTTATTACTGACCTTTTCATAATAATATGGAAGATGTGGGATTGATAAAAGGACTCATAGAGGCAACCGTTAAAGCCATGAAGTTTGTAAGGGCGTATCCTGAAAACAATCCGGTTTATATCAGGACAATTGATAATACCTTTAAGAAATTCACCGAGGTTTTTAAACATACAGGAGACATAACCCTACACATAAAGCAATATGAGATACTCTTCGGCGATAAGCAGGTCTATTATAACCCTGAAAGGTTTGACAACCTTGCTTTATTATTCTTCAAGGATGGTCTGAGGGAATTAACCTTTAAGAAGGGATTGAATAAAGGAGAACTTAAGGCATTTCTCAGGATAATCGCTCTTGATGAAAGGGAACTCAGCGATGATGATATAGTTACACTACTGTGGGAGAGGGATTTCCAGCACATAAAGTATGCTGTTGATGAGTCTGTTCTTCAGGAAGATGAAGAATATGAGACTGCAGCAACAAAAAAGCTCATGGAGCAAACCACATCAGCCAATGAAATCCTCAGGGCGTATAAGGATGCATTCAAGACAGAAGAAGTGAAGGCAGTGGAGTTTACACCTTTGACAGAATCAGACCTCCAGAATCTGATGACAGAATTTGAAAGGGATTCTGAATATAGACTCCACAGGCTTGTCAATATTATATTTGAACTATATTATCAGGCAAAAGACAGAGAAGACCTTGAGGATGTTATATCGCTGATGGAATCCATTATAGAATCTTCAGTTAAAAATGCTGATTTAGAGAGTGTGGTTGACATCCTCAAAAAGGTAAAAATCGTTATGGGAGATGAACACACGCACCCTGAGGCCGAGGCCTTTTTGAAGAGGGTCATAAATTATGCAGGGTCACCAGGCATTATAAGAGTCATTGGTGGAATAATGGACAGCGGGGTCGGATTTGAGGAAGATGTTTTAAATGAATTTATAAAACACCTTGATAAAAATGCAATACAGTCTTTCATCGATGTTCTCGGAGAGCTGCAGAATATCCGTTCCAGAAAGACGGTTATAAACATACTTAAGACCGTAGGACCGGGGGATATGGATGTGCTTTTAAAGAGCCTGCATGACAGGCGGTGGTACTTGGTGAGAAACATCGTATACATCATCAGGCTTATGGGCGCCAAAGAGGCAGTCGGACATTTGATAAAGTTAATCAGACATTCTGATACAAGGGTAAAGAAGGAGATTATAAAAACACTTGGAGAGATGAGGTCGCCGCAGGAAGTATCTGTCATAAAAGAATATATCGGCAGCCCGGAGAACGATCTAAGGCTTGCTGCGGTTAGGGCCATCAGGCATATCAGGACAGAGGACACAAAGCAGATCCTCATACAGCAGATAATGAGGAATGATTTTATTGACAGGGATTATGAGGAGAAAAAGGAGTTCTTTGGGGTCTTGTCATTATGGAGGAGCAAGGATGTCGCTGAATTGCTCATAAATATTTTTAAGAGGAAGGCAATCTTCAAGAGAAGTAAGTCCGCTATCCATTAGAATATCTTCTGAACTTTGACTATCTTTTCAGGGAGTTTAAAAAGAGAGGGCTTGGGACGATTATCTTTGAGGACAGCGTAGAGATGCAGGGATTTAAGATTTTTGTTAAGAGTTTCATCTATGCTAATTCTTCCGATAAACCCTTTGAAGTTATCCACAATGCGGTCTCGAGCCTCCGCGGCATTGAGGTTGATAGATTAAAAAGTGTGGAAGAACAAGACAGGGACATAAGAAAGATTGTAAACATGGTTGGGGTATTCCCCGTAGGGACACTGGTAATGCTTAATACGCAGGAGTTAGGCATTGTGTGCGAGAACAATCCTCTGTTTATTGATAGGCCAAGGGTTTGTATAATTGCTGATGAGAAGGGAACGAAGAGTGATTATATCGTTGACCTGTCTGAAAGAACGCCGGATGGGAGGTATGCAAGGAATATTATTAAGACGCTGGACAGCAACAAATACAGGATAAATCTTGCAGAGCACCTCTTTGTGAGTCATCCCGGACCTTTCAGACAGATGGAAAACTGATAACTCAAAATTAAAGAAACTATGAAAATGTCAGAAAAAGATATATGCACAGAAATTGACTTCCTTAAATCAGAAATCAGAAGGCTCAGAAAGGCCTTAAACGAATTAACGCCGTCTTTATCCGCTATCCTCAAAAGGCGTGGCTTCAGGATCTATAAGAAAGAACCATCGGATGACCTCTTAATCCCTCAGGAAGAATTTATTGATGAATATTATGAAATGCTCAAAAAATATTCCTTCAGGCTCTTTTTGCGGGATGTAATCAAGCACCAGCCGCTGTTTACCCTGCAGCATGTGACGAGGTACGCAACAAAAGAGGTCACCGGTGAATACATAAATTATCTTATCAAAACAGGACTCGCAGTCCATGAAAACAGTGAGTATAGACTTACAAAAGGCCTTATTAAGAGCTTTGGCGAGACCCTCGAATGGTTTGTGGCAGCGATATTCAAAAGGGAATTTGCCACAGAAGCAATCTGGGGAATAAAGATGAAGAGACCGGGTATAGGAGGAGATTATGACCTGCTCGCAAAGATAGACGGCTCTATTCTTTACATGGAGGTCAAATCATCCCCGCCCAAACAGATATATCAAAAAGAGATAAGTGCCTTTTTTGACAGGGTTTATGACCTTATGCCGGAGATAGCCATATTCTTCATGGATACTGAATTGAGGATGAAAGACAAGATGGTTCCCATGTTTGAGGATGAACTTAAAATTAGATTCCCGGAGCCGCCTGGAGTGACAAGGATGGAGAGGGAGCTTTTTGAGATACAGACAGAAAGGCCAAAGATGTTTATAATAAATGCAAAGGACAGCATCATAAACAACATCGAAAAAGTTTTAGCCAGATATTTCAGGAGGAGCGAATGAGTGAAAATAAAGCCTTATGTATTGTGTGCGCATGGAGGGCAACCTGCCAGAAACAGTTCTCTATGAAGGCAGGTCAGAAATGTGCCGAGTTTGTAAGGGATGTGACGATAAAAGAGA
>JAJYXI010000040.1 GCA_021791055.1 Nitrospirota bacterium
ACGGTTTAAGCCGTTTTAAAAGTTTATCAACAGCAAGCGTATTCAGCACATCATCCTTCTCCAGCCATCCCCTTCTCGCAATGGAGATGCCGTATCGCATGTAATCAAATTGATTTGTTACATGGGTATCTGTGGCTATAACAATAGGTATTCCCATTCCCTTTGCCCTTTTGGCATAAGTATCATTAATGTCAAGCCTTAAAGGATAGGCATTTATCTCGATGGCAGTTCCTGTCTTCTTTGCAATAGCGAATATTTCATCCATATCCACATCATATGCATCCCTTTCTCCTATGAGCCTTCCTGTGGGATGCGCTATGATGCTCACATAAGGATTTTTCATTGCTGATACCATGCGATAAGTTAATTGTTTTTTAGGCTGCTTAAATCCTGAATGTATGGATGCAACAACAATATCAAGCTCCTTAAGCACATCATCCGATATATCCAGCCCCCCGTCGCTCCTGATGTCCACCTCAACGCCGTGGATGATTCTAAAGCCCTTGAGCTTTTTATTAATTGCATCTATCTCCTTTTTCTGTTCAAGAAGTCTCTCGCCTGTTAATCCCCTTGCAATACCGAGTCCTTTTGAATGGTCTGTTATTGCAATATATGAATAACCATAACCCCTGGCTGCATCCACAAGCTGGTCAAATGTGTGGCTTCCATCGCTCCATTTTGAGTGCACATGGAGGTCGCCCTTAATATCATTTAGAGCAACGAGCTTGGGAAGCTTTCCCTCCTGTGCAGCCTCTATCTCACCCTGATCTTCCCTTAATTCAGGCGGGATGTATGGAAGTCCTAAAGTCCTGTAAACATCTTCCTCCTTTTCTCCACCCACTTTTTTGTTGTCCTTCTCACGGAATATTCCGTATTCATTGATTTTAAGCCCCTTCTTCATTGCCATCTCTCTGAGCCTGATGTTGTGCTCCTTGCTGCCTGTAAAGTATGCCATTGCTGCGCCATAGGATTCCTTTTCCACTACTCTTAAATCCACTTGAAGGTCTTCATGAATTATCACAGTGGATTTTGTAGTGCCCTGCATAAGAACATCCTTTACATGGGGAAGATGCACAAAGACCTTCATCACCTCTTTTGGATTGTCCGATGTTGCAAGGATGTCAATATCTTTTATGGTATCCTTCCATCTCCTTAAACTCCCTGCAAGGTCAATTCTATCAACAGGGGCTTTTTTCTTCAGATGTTCAAGAATGTCATTTGCAATGGGAAGGACTTTTCCGAGGGGCTGGCGCTCCTTGCCCCTTTTAAGCATTTCTATGCCTTTTAAAATATTCTCCTCTGTCTTTTCCTTTATTCCGGGAAGCCCTGCAAGTTTATGTTCAGAGGCGAGCCTTTCTAAATCATCGATGCCTTTGATTTTTAACTTCTCATAAAGTAATTTTGATGTCTTTGGACCAAGACTTGGAACAGAAAGGAGGGCTAATAGTCCCTCTGGTATTTCATGCTTAAGCTCTTCATGCGCCTGCATCCTACCTGTCTTTAAATACTCCTCAATCTTGCCTGCAAGATCCTGTCCGATTCCCGGGACTTTTAAGAGTTCTTCTTTTGGTGTCTCCTCGACGCTCTTCGGCAGTCCTTCGATATTCTGTGCAGCCCTGCGGTATGCCCTTATACGAAATGGATTCTCACCCTTTATCTCAAGGAGGTCAGCGATTTCATTGAATATCCTTGCAATCTCCTGATTTTTCATATATACATAGGTTATAACAATTTTTTACAACATTCAAACCTCTGATATAAATTGTCCATGAAATGAGACCACCTGAAATTATAGTTCAGAATATAAACATTGCTTAATTGTTATTAAATATGTTAATCTTATAAATGAGTTTCAGAAGTTTTTGCCTATCCAATGCCACAAAGACTTTTAGCTTTGTGGCATTTTCTATTTTGTGTCCTTCTGATATCTTAATTTATAACTAAGGAGGTACATGAAATGGCTAACGGAACAGTGAAGTGGTTTAATGAATCCAAGGGTTTTGGCTTTATTACCAGCGAAGACGGCAGTGATGTTTTTGTTCACTACTCATCCATCCAGAGCAACGGATTTAAGTCCCTTGCCGAGGGTGACGCAGTCAGCTTTGATACCGAAAAAGGCCCTAAGGGTCCCAAGGCAATCAATGTGGTAAAACAATAATTAACTGAAAAATCCCCCTGCCCTGCAGGGGGACCTTCTATTTAAAAGGAAAAAATGATTAACAGAAACAAAAATTCCGCAAGAATGGAAAAAATGCAGCTCAGGATAGATGCAGGTCTGCTCTCTGACCGCTTCCCTGGAGTTTCAATTATTAATATTAGTATGACCTACTACCAGAAGGGTATAAATCCAGTTCTCATGAAGCGTACGGTAAATGTTTATCCTACCAGTTATGCATATTTCAACATGGAATGTATGACTAAAGGCTGTGTTGACGGGGGATTTGATTTAGACCGGATTATTAGTAACTTGATTAGAGGACATAAGGAATCAGGAGAAGGGGAGCTTGTTTGTGACGGAAATAATATTTCCTCCGGACATGCAAAAATTGATTACAAGGTCACCATACAGTATAGCAGCTCAGCACGTTAATCTTTCACCATTTCCCTCAGCTCTTTCGCATTCTTAGGCGCATAGCCGTGATAGTCGTTATTGAAGTAGATAAAGATATCCTTTTTATCCTTTAAATAACTTTTTATCCTTTTTGCATCCCGTCTAAGTTCTGCCTTTGAATAACATGTGGCATAGCTCCCACCCTCGCCGTGCCTTCTTATGTAGACAAAATCAGAGGTCACAGGAAGGTCATCTACAAATTCAGGCCAGTCAGCCATGCAGAGGCTGACATCATCTTCTTTGCAGAGGTCAATAACGTCATCTGTTATCCAGCTTTCGTGTCTGAATTCGAGGGTGTTTCTCACAGGATATTTTTTAAGCAGCTTCAGGAAATTTTCTAATCTCTCAATCTCGATTTTAAATCCAGGAGAAAACTGCCACAGGACAACCTTCAGCTTTTCCTTTAGTCTTAATGCTCTTTCAAAGAATAACTCAAGAGGCTCTTTTGGCTCTACCAGCCTCTTTATATGTGTAATAAACCTGCTGCCTTTTAACGAAAAAACAAAATCATCAGGTGTTTCATTATGCCATTTGTCAAAGGTCTTAGGGAGGGGAAGTCTGTAGAATGTGACATTCAATTCAACGGTATTAAAGACCGTGCAATAGTATTCAAACCACTTCCTTTGAGGCAAATCTTCGGGATAAAAGTTTCCCCTCCAGTGCCGGTAATTAAAGCCACTGCAACCGATTCTTAATTCAGGCATATATAAATTGTAGCACCTTCTGGAATATCTGGTAAGGGTCGTGTATTCCAGTCACATCTATCCATTGAATGCCTTCCTCTTTCTTAAACCATGTAAACTGCCTCTTTGCATAATTTCTCGACCTTTTCTTCACAAGAGCTATTGCCTCTTCAAGGCTGATTTCGCCATTAAGATGCATGGCTATTTCCTTATAGCCGATTGCCTGCAATGAAGACAGTGATGAGTGATGAGTGATGAGTGATGAGTTAAGTTCGAACTTCGAAAAATGTTCTTTAATCATTTGAATTACCCTTTTTACCTCATCAACAAGCCCTTGTTCTATCATCTTATCAACCCTTTGCTCGATCATCCTGTAAAGCTCTTTCCTGTCCCGTGTAATACCTATTTTTATAAATTCGTAAGGCAATGGCTTTGTTAAAGCCTGATGCAATTCCGACATGATTTTATTGCTTTTTAAGCAAACCTCCAATGCCCTTATAATCCTCCTCGTATCAGTGGGCATTATCTTTGAGGCAGCCATAGGATCGAGGGATCTCAGATGGTCATATAAAGAGCCCGCAGACTCTTTCTCTCTTTCGAGCAGCTCATTCCTCAAATCCCAGTCTGCAGGAGGGCCTTTGAAAATTCCCCTTGTCATTGCCTTTATGTAAAGCCCTGTCCCGCCGACAACTACTGGAATCTTGCCTTCTTTTTGGAGATTCTCAATTATCGGCTGTACAGTTTTTATGTATTCTCCGGTGCTGTAAGACTCCCACGGCTCGACAATGCCTATCATGTGGTGTTTCACCATCTGCCGTTCTTCTTTGGACGGCTTTGCTGTTCCGATGTCCATATGCCTGTAAATCTGCATGGAGTCTGAGCTTATGATTTCTGTATTGAGATGCTTTGCGAGGAGGATAGATACTGCTGTCTTTCCCACCCCTGTTGGGCCGAGAAGGATGATTACTTTTTCCATGGAAATTATTATAATAAAAGTTTATAATATTTAGCTTAAAAAGAATTTCGGAGGTCTCTTATGCTGCTTAAAGGCAAGGTCTGGAGATTTGGAGATGATATAGATACGGATGCAATTATACCGGCAAGATACCTTAACACATCCGACCCAAAAGAGCTTGCAAAACATGTTATGGAGGACGCTGACCAAGAGTTTCCTAATAAGGTAAGGGCTGGCGATATAATGGTTGCAGGCAAGAACTTCGGCTGCGGCTCATCGAGGGAGCATGCGCCAATCGCCATAAAGGCTGCAGGGATTCAGGGAGTTATTGCAAAGAGCTTTGCGAGGATTTTCTATCGCAATTCATTTAATATAGGCCTTCCAATATTCGAATCAGAAGAGGCTTCAGAAAAGATTAAAGAAGGCGCCACTGTAGAGATAGATGCTGACAACGGCATTATTAAAAACCTCTCAACAGGCGAGCAATATACAGCAAAGCCCATCCCTCCATTCATGCAGGAATTGATAACTGCCGGAGGCTTGATCGCGTGGACAAAGAAAAAGATAAAGGGAGTTGCAGCATGAACAAATCATTTGAAATTGCAGTAATACCCGGAGACGGCACAGGACCGGAGGTCATAGCCGAGGGAATAAAGGTTCTGAATGCCGCATCGTCAAGATTTGGGTTTAAGCTGAATTTTAATAATTTCGATTTCGGCGGTGACAGGTATCTAAGGACAGGCGAAGTCCTGCCTGATAGCGCCATAGACGAGCTGAGAAAATATGACGCCATTTATCTCGGCGCAATCGGACATCCTGATGTAAAACCAGGAGTTCTCGAGAAAGGTATCTTATTGAGGCTTAGGTTTGAGCTTGATCAGTATGTGAATCTCAGGCCGGTTAAGCTTTATCCGGGTGTTGAATGCCCCTTGAAGGACAAAGGACCCGAGCATATTGATTTTGTCGTTGTCAGGGAAAACACAGAAGGGCTTTATGCAGGTGCAGGAGGAGTGCTTAAAAAAGGAACCCCTGACGAAGTTGCTGTTCAGGAGTCTATAAATACAAGAAAAGGCGTGGAACGATGCATAAGGTATGCCTTTGAATACTGCAAAAAGAGACATAAGATGAACAAGCTCACCCTTTGCGGAAAGACGAATGTACTTACATTTGCCTTTGATTTGTGGGAAAGGACATTTTATGAGGTTGCAAAGGAATATCCGGAGATAGAAGTTGATTATGCCCATGTGGATGCCATAACCATGTGGTTTGTGAAAAACCCGGAATGGTTTGATGTTATCGTCACAGACAATATGTTCGGAGACATCATCACAGACCTTGGCGCAATGATACAGGGCGGCATGGGTATTGCCGCAGGCGGGAATATCAACCCTGAAGGAGTTTCCATGTTTGAGCCCATCGGCGGCTCTGCGCCAAAATATAAAGGCAAAAATGTAATTAATCCATTGGCTGCAATATGCGCAGGCGGAATGATGCTTGAACATCTTGGAGAAGATAAGGCAGGAAAGACCATTGAGAAGGCTGCGATGGAAGTGACCGGCAAGCACATAAAGAGTCTTGCAGCAGGGAAGATGGGACTTTCAACAACAGAGGTGGGAGACATTGTTGTCAAATATGTATCAGAGATAAAGGAGTAAAAGAGATGCTTAAGAAAAAGGAACGATATGTCGTTGCTGTTGTAGGTGCAACTGGTGCAGTCGGCAACGAGATGATTGCTGTTTTAGAGGAGCGGAACTTCCCGATAGAGAAGTTAAGGCTCTTTGCATCAGAGAGGTCTGAGGGGAAAACACTCCAGTTTGAAGGCAGCGAGATACCTGTCGAAGCCCTGAATGAGAACTCATTCAAGGGGATTGATATTGCACTTTTTTCCGCAGGCGCCGAGAGGTCAAAGGTATGGGCGCCTATTGCAGCAAGGTCAGGATGCGTAGTAGTTGATAATTCAAGCCAGTGGAGGATGGACACTGAAGTGCCCCTTGTTGTCCCCGAGGTCAATGCCCATGACCTTAAGTGGCACAAAGGCATTATCGCAAATCCAAACTGCTCGACCATACAGATGGTTGTTGCATTAAAGCCTATACATGATGCGGTAAGGATAAAAAGGGTTGTGGTTACAACATTTCAGGCCGTATCAGGGACAGGCAAAAAGGCCATGGATGAGCTTTTACAGCAGACGACCGACCTGCTGAACTTCAAGGAGATTAAGTGTAATGTCTATCCTCACCAGATAGCATTCAATGTGCTGCCTCACATAGATAAATTCCTCGAAAACGGATATACCAAGGAAGAGATGAAGATGGTCAATGAGACCAAGAAAATTATGGGCGATAACACAATCATGGTTACAGCAACTACAGTAAGAGTGCCGGTATTCAGGGGGCATTCAGAGTCCGTAAACATAGAAACAGAGAGAAAGATAACCCAAAATGAAGTGCGCTCTGTACTTTCAAAGGCTCAGGGCATTGTGGTCTTTGATGCGCCGGAAAAAAATGTATATCCGCTTCCAATAGATGTAGCAGGTAAAGACCCTGTATATGTAGGAAGGATTAGGGAAGACGAGTCCATAGCAAATGGGATAAACATGTGGGTTGTATCCGACAACCTGAGAAAAGGCGCAGCGCTAAATGCGGTACAGATAGCGGAAGAGCTAATAAAATAATTGGAGGTGAGCCATGGCAAATGGTAAAGATTTCTTGTTTACTTCTGAATCGGTTACAGAAGGCCATCCAGACAAGATTGCAGATCAGATATCCGATGCAGTATTAGATGCGATCCTGGCCCAAGATCCTGTAGCGAGAGTAGCCTGTGAGTGCCTCGTCACAACAGGCATGGCATTTGTTGCAGGCGAGATAACAACGAACTGTTATGTACATATACCCGACATAGTCAGGGAGACGATAAAAGATATCGGCTATACAAGGGCCAAATACGGCTTTGATTATGAGACCTGTGCAGTAATCACCTCCATTGACAAACAGTCTGCCGATATAGCAATGGGTGTAGATATAGGAGGCGCAGGAGACCAGGGATTGATGTTCGGTTTTGCATGTGACGAAACCCCTGAACTGATGCCGATGACTATTATGCTTGCGCACAAGCTTACGAGGAAATTAACAGAGGCGAGAAAGAAGGATGTGCTCGGTTATCTCAGACCTGACGGCAAATCACAGGTATCTATTGAATACAAAGACGGCAAACCCTACAAAGTGCGCACGATTGTTATATCATCTCAGCACAGCCCTGATATTACATTGAAAGAGATGAGAGAGGATATCATAGAAAAGGTTATAAAACCTGTAATACCGCCAGATCTTCTCGATGAGGAGAGTGTTGTTTATCACATAAATCCAACAGGCAGGTTTGTTATCGGTGGTCCTCAGGGAGATACAGGATTGACAGGGAGAAAGATTATCGTCGATACATACGGTGGAGTCGGAAGTCACGGAGGCGGATGCTTCTCAGGCAAAGACCCTTCAAAGGTCGACCGGTCTGCATCATACATGTCTCGGTATATTGCCAAGAATATTGTCGCCTCAGGTATTGCGGCACGGTGCGAAATACAGCTCGCATACGCCATCGGCGTTCCTGAGCCTGTCTCTGTTTTTGTCGATACCTTCGGCACAGGAAAGATAGCTGACAAGGAAATATCGAACCTCATAGTGAAAAACTTCGACATGACGCCCAAGGGCATTATCACAAAGCTCGACCTGAGAAAACCCATATACAAAAAGACAGCGGCCTACGGCCATTTCGGAAGAAACGAAGAAGGTTTCACATGGGAAAAAACAGACATGGCTGGCACTCTGAAGAAAGCCGCTGGCGCATAGGAGGATAGATGGCAAAGCATCATGTAAAAGATCTCGGTCTGGCAAACAAAGGCAAGCTGCGCATAGAGTGGGCTGCACAGGAGATGCCTGTTTTAAAAAGCATCACCGAACGGTTTAAAAAAGAAAAACCCCTTAAGGGCATCAGGGTTACCGCATGCCTTCATGTTACAACAGAAACCGCAAGTCTCATGGAGACACTCAAGGCAGGAGGAGCCGAGATATCGCTCTGCGCATCCAATCCCTTAAGCACACAGGATGATGTGGCAGCATCCCTTGTGAAGAATTCGGGCATATCGGTCTTTGCAATAAAGGGCGAGGATACAAAGACATATTACAGACATATCAAGGACTCTCTATCTATTAAGCCGCAGATTACAATGGATGACGGAGCTGATGTCGTATCAACGCTCCACAAAGAAGAGAAGGCGCTTCTTAAATATGTTATCGGCGGCACAGAAGAGACAACAACAGGGGTGATAAGGCTCAAGGCAATGGCTGCTGACGGAGCCCTTCAGTATCCCATAATTGCTGTAAATGATGCCTATACAAAACATCTCTTTGACAACCGCTACGGCACAGGCCAGAGCACAATGGACGGCATAATAAGGGCAACAAACAGATTAATTGCAGGCTCTGTATTCGTTATAGCTGGATATGGCTGGTGCGGAAGGGGAGTTGCCATGAGAGCAAAGGGACACGGCGCAAGGGTAATTATCACAGAGGTTGACCCGTTAAAGGCGCTTGAGGCCACAATGGATGGCTATGAAATAATGCCGATTAAAGATGCTGCAAAAATTGGCGACATTTTCGTAACAGCAACAGGAGACATTAATGTCATTTCAAAAGAGTGTTTTTCGGTTATGAAGGATGGAGCAATAGTCTGCAATACCGGACACTTTAATGTTGAGATCGACATTGAAAGCCTTCAGAAGATGTCAAAGGCAAAAAGAATCATCAGGGACTATGTAGAAGAATATACCCTCAAAAACGGCAAACGCATTTATCTCCTCGGAGAAGGCAGGCTTATAAACTTAGCTGCTGCAGAAGGCCATCCTTCCGCAGTTATGGACATGAGCTTTGCAAACCAGGCATTGTGCGCTGAATATATGGTGAAGAATGCAAAAAAGCTCCAAAAGACAGTTTACAGCGTTCCTGAAAAGATAGATAAAGAGATTGCACGCCTTAAATTAAAGGCAATGGGTATTAAGGTTGATACTTTAACTCCAGAGCAGAAGAAATATCTCCAGAGCTGGGAGATGGGGACATAGAATTAACCTGGCGGGGGGCTTATGCCCCCCGTTTCTCGATTCCCCGTTCTTCCGAGCTTCCGCTCTACTGTCGCTCTGTCGCACTGTCGTTCTAATAAACGCATTAACCGCCTAATTTTTCAGCAAATTCTTTATCAAAATGCTTGACTGTATACTGTTTGATGGATAAAATGTTATCAAATGCAGAATAAGCATAAAAATAAATGTTGTAGAGCTATAATCAGTTGGATACGATTCAGCGGTAGACAGATATAGTGGTATCATATATAATACCTTAATGAAGAAAGCAGAAATTGTTATTGATACGAATGTAATAGTTTCGGCACTGAGGTCACAAAGAGGAGCATCTTACAAATTATTGATGGAGCTTGGAAGCAATAGATTCGATATAAATGTATCGGTTCCTTTGATTTTAGAATACGAGAGCGCGGCAAAGAGATTAATCGGGAAAACAAAACTCAAGAAAAGAGATATAGACGATATACTTGATTATATATGCTCTGAAGCCAAACGGTGGAAGATATTTTACCTTTGGAGGCCATACTTGAAAGATCCAAAAGATGATATGGTGCTGGAAGCGGCAGTAACTGCAAAATGCGATTTTATAGTTACGTATAACAAAGACGATTTTAGAAATGTTAGAACCTTTGGTTTGCGAGTAGTAGCACCAAAGGAATTCTTGAAATTGATAGGGGTGATAAAATGAGTACGATTAGTCTTAGATTACCTGATTCATTGCATGAAACTGCTCGTGAGCTGGCAAGAAAAGATCATGTGTCAATCAACCAGTTTATTGCTACGGCACTTGCAGAGAAAATATCAGCATTAATTACTGGCGAGTATCTCGAAGAAAGAGCCAAAAGAGGAAGCCGGAAGAAATTTGAGAAAGCTATGGCAAAAGTAGCGGATGTAGAGCCGGAAGAATACGACAAACTTTAAAAAGCTATTTAACCTGTGCGGCAGTGAAATCGAACACACTGCGCTAACTCAAAATACTTCTCCCTGCTCATGTTTACGGTTCGCTCTACAATTTTTCAGGCAACAGCCTAAAATGTTTGCCCTGCTCTTTTTTATATATTCTGAAGTCCTTATGATCAAGGGTAAATATGGTTGAAATATTTTCGGCCTCAGCCACTGCAACCAGCGTTGCATCAGCCAGGTCCATCGGAAGGTCATGATATTTTTTCATAAGCCTTCTACAGGTCTTCATTAAATCCTTATCGATAGCATAAATAGACACAACGCCTCTCTCTATGAACTCCCACAGATCATCCTGAACGTTCGATGAAAAACTCAGGAGATAGAACACCTCGGTAAGCACAGGCCATGTGGTTATAAGCGGCTCTTGAATCTTCTTGAAAATGTTCAGGCAGAGGCTGTGCTTATCGTCATTCTTGTCGAAAAGGGCGACAATAGGCCCAGTATCAATTGCGATCATTCTTTTTCTTCCTGAACAGTTCCCGAAGTATTTCCTCTCCTCTTGTGGAAAGGTCTTTCCTCCCGCTTCCTTCCTTGCCGATCAAATCCTTAGAGAGTTCATAAGGGGTGAGTTTCTTCTGAGATATTATTCTGGAACAATACTCCCGGATAGAGTTCTTCATTAGTCTGCTTTTTGACGTGCTGATAATTTTTGCTGCCTTGTCTAAAAGCTCCTCGGTCTCTTTGTCCAGCCTGACGCTTACAGGCATATCGTCCTCCTGTTTATGTAATACAAAATGTATCACAAATGCTGCTGCGAAGTCAAATATGGCTGATGCCAAAAATCAGCGGCGGCTGATGGTTTGCTCATTTCGGCAGCCTGAGCACCTTCTCAGCGCCTTCAATTATTGTGTCCGGAAAACCGCAGGCACGCTTGATCCGCACATCCTTATCAAGGGGATTCTTTGTCTTCTGTATCCGGATATCCATCCTGTCTCTCCCCACAAGATCAAGAAGATAAATAATCTATATCGGATGATCTTTGACTTGTCAAATTCCGCCTGCAGAAAGCTGTTATAATAAGCAATGGGAAAAATTAATCTTAAATCCCTGACAATGGAGGAGCTGGAGGCATTCATAAAAGAATCCGGCCTTCCTGTATTCAGGGCAAAGCAGATCCTTCGCTGGATATACGAAAAATATGCAGTATCGATTCATGATATTACCGAACTTTCGAAAGACCTCAGGGAAGGGCTTTCGGAGAAGGCATATATAAGCAACTTTGAATTACTTAATAGGCAGCTATCTAAGGACGGTACCGAGAAATTCCTCTTTGGACTCGAAGATGGCGAAACAATAGAGAGTGTCCTTATCCCTGATGAAGACCGATTGACCCTATGCATTTCATCACAGGTTGGCTGCGCTATGGCTTGTAGATTCTGCCTTACGGGAAAGCTGGGACTAAAAAGAAATTTAGAGGCATATGAGATTGTTGATCAGATTATTGCTGTAAATAGAGTAGTTAAGGGGGATTTCGCAAGGGGGACAAAGTTCCCCTTGCGCGCAATTACAAACATCGTATTAATGGGTATGGGCGAGCCCCTCGCAAATTTCGATAATGTCGTGGATGCATTGTGGAGGATAACCGGACTGATGAAGTTTTCGCCGAGAAGGATAACGCTCTCCACTGCAGGCATTGTCCCGAAAATCTTGGAACTCCCTCAAAGATCTCCAATGGTGAATCTTGCCATATCCCTTAATGCCACTACTGATGAAGTAAGGGATTATATGATGCCTGTAAATAAAACCTATCCCCTCAAGATATTATTAGATGCGTGCCGTAAATTCCCCCTGCCTCCGAGGAGAAGGATAACCTTTGAGTATGTGATGCTGAAGGATATCAATGATTCGTCTGAAGATGCAAAACGGCTTATAAAGCTTTTAAAGGGGATTCCTTCGAAGGTAAATCTCATACCCTTCAATCCTTATGAGGGTTCTGAATTCGAAAGGCCGGATGACGAAAGGGTGTTGAACTTCCAGCAGATACTTCTTAAGGGCAATATTACCGCACTCATAAGAAAGAGCAAAGGGCAGGACATCCTTGCTGCCTGCGGGCAGTTGAAGGCGAGGTATATGGCATAAGGCAAAGGGCTATAGGCTAAAGGTTTTTGCTTTTTCTCCTTTGGCCTTTTGCCATTAGTCTTTAGCCTTGGGTTTTAAAGTTTCTTCCATCATCAGTATATACTTCGTGTATTCAAATCCGAATTTCATCAATTCGGTCTCGTCACTTTTTATTCTTTCTACGGTCTTTTCATCAATATCAAACATCTCAAGGAATTTGCTCTCGAGCACAAATCTCCTGAATCTGTCGATATCATAGCAGGCCATATAAAATGCCTTCTGTTTCTTTTCATCCAACGAATGCCCGGGAAGATTTCTCCTGAACAGTATATCTTTCCATCCCCTATTCATGTCGTCATAGACGTCAACTCCCTGATCGTCCCTCCAGCTTTTTATTGTCCATTCGGCATTTTCGTTAAAGCCGAGGCAGTGAGGCTCTTTAATGAAGAAATAGAATTCCTCGGTGATAGGCTCGTTTATTTTATCGTCCATTTTTTTAAGTGATGCCTGTCCGACAGGATAGTACCTGCAGTTTGCAGGCCTGTCCGAATACACAGTGCATCCCTCGGCAGTTACAAAAGGGCACTTCCTTTCCGCATCCTCACTCATTTTCAGAAATACAAAGGGATGGGAGGTTTTCTCGTCTATCTCTACATAAGTGTGACTGGCCAAAAATTCGCCCGATGATGTGCCCAGCCTGCTTTTTAATCTTACAATATCATACGGTGTTAACATTATATCTATATTGCTGCAGCATTTTGTAAAACATCCTATGCCTTTATGGCACCTGAACTTGAATTTTGTATCCAGTGAAAGCCTTACCGGTTCCACATGCTTCATGCTTAACATCTGATTCCTCCAAAAAACAAATTTGTTTATTTTAACATGCGCGGCATAAAAAGGTTAACTTTCAGTTAGAGACAATCCTTTCGCTCATCTCTCTGGTCTTTGATTGCCCTAAAATTGACTTTTATCAAGGCATTTTAGTATTCTAAATGTTTACGGGGCGTAGCGCAGCTTGGCTAGCGCACCTGCCTTGGGAGCAGGGGGTCGGAGGTTCGAATCCTCTCGCCCCGACCATTGCGCCTGTAGCTCAGTTGGATAGAGCAACTGCCTTCTAAGCAGTGGGCCAGGGGTTCGAATCCCTTCAGGCGCGCCAATAATCGTAACGAGTTATAGCAATGAGCGTTATAGCGTTATATAATAAAAGATGGAGTTTATTACGCTATAACGAGTGGACGCAATAAACGCTATAACGCAAATTGGTGGGCGTAGCTCAATGGCAGAGCACTGGACTGTGGCTCCAGTGGTTGCGGGTTCAATCCCCGTCGCCCACCCCAAATTAGCTCATAGATGAGCCATATCGCGCCTGTAGCTCAGTGGATTAGAGCATCGGCCTCCGGAGCCGAGGGTCGGAGGTTCGAATCCTCTCAGGCGCGCCAATGATTATTGGCTAAACATTCTCCAGCATGTGACCTAATTTCTTTTTCTTTGTTTTCAGGTATACGATGTTTTTATCGTGGGGGCTTGATTCTACCGATACCCTTTCGACAACCTTAAGCCCGTATCCTTCGAGTCCTATAATCTTTTTGGGATTATTTGTCATGAGCTTCATTTTTCTGACGCCAAGGTCTACGAGTATCTGTGCGCCGATTCCATAGTCCCGCAGGTCGGGCTTAAATCCGAGCTTCAGATTTGCCTCAACAGTATCGAGTCCTTTATCCTGAAGCTCATAAGCCTTCAGTTTATTGGCAAGGCCTATACCCCTTCCTTCCTGCCTCATATAAAGGATGACGCCCTTGCCCTCTTTCTTTATCATCTCCATTGCCTTGCGCAACTGGTCTCCGCAATCACATCTCTTTGAACCAAAGACATCGCCTGTCAGACATTCAGAGTGAACCCTTATAAGCACCTTATCTTCGGGCTTTATTTCTCCCTTAACAAGGGCTATATGGACATTGGGGTCCACATCGTTGGAGTATGCTATGGCTGTAAAATCGCCTCCGTATTCCGTGGGCATCTGGACGGTGGCAATCCTCCTTACAAACCTCTCTGTCCTCATCCTGTACTGTATGAGATCTTTTACTGTTATGATTCTCAGGTTATGTCTTTCTGCAAATTCCATCAATTGTGGAACCCTCGACATTGTGCCGTCGTCATTCATTATCTCGCAGATAACTCCTGCAGGATAAAGCCCTGCAAGCCTTGATAGGTCAACAGAGCCTTCGGTCTGCCCTGCCCTCTGCAGAACGCCTCCCGGTTTTGCCCTGAGGGGGAATACATGTCCGGGTCTTGCAATGTCTTCCGGTTTTGTCTGGGGATTTATTGCAGTAAGTATTGTAACTGCCCTGTCATGGGCAGATATTCCTGTCGTAACTCCTTTTTTAGCCTCTATAGATACCGTGAAAGCAGTGCCAAAGGAAGATGTGTTGGCATCAGTCATCATGGGGAGCTTCAATTCCTCGACCCTCTGAGGAGTCAAAGAGAGGCATATGAGTCCTCTTCCGTGCTTTGCCATAAAGTTTATAGCCTCTGGCGTGATCTTTTCAGCAGCCATGCAGAGGTCGCCCTCGTTTTCCCTGTCCTCATCATCCACGAGGATGATCATTTTACCCTTTGCTATGTCTTCAAGGGCATCTTCTATAGTATTGAACTTATATTTTTCCATAAAAACCTCCGTGAGTCCTTTAGTATAGCAAAATCGTCCAATATCTTTCCATTTAGAATTATATGGAAAAGGCTGAAAGTTCTGGTATAATTTAGTCAATATTGAAAAGGAGCTGTAATGGAGCAACTTTCATTAAAGACAGAAAAGTTTTTTGACATCCTGAATACCGTACTCTCTACCCTCAATATCGATGAAGTGCTCACAACCGTCGTTAAAGAGATAAAAAACCTCCTCGGCGCCGACAGATGCACGCTTTTTTTAGTCGATAAAGACAACAATGAATTGTATTCAAAAGTCCTCCAGGCAGACAACCTCGTAGAAATACGGGTTCCAATCACACAGAGCAGCCTTGCAGGCTATTCATCAACAACCGGAAAGGTCTTGAATATAAAAGACGCCTATGACGAGGGAGAGTTAAAGTCCATAAACAGCGGATTGTGTTTTGACAGGAGATGGGACGAAAAGAGCGGATACAGGACAAGGAGTGTGCTGGCGGTGCCTGTAAAGGCAAAGGGCGAGGTTGTCGGAGTATTTCAGGCGCTTAACAAGCCTGATGGCTTTCCCGGCTCTGATGTCAGCATGATGGAGCAGCTCGCATTTCTCCTGGGCATTGCGGTAAATAATGCCCTTTCATATCAGACCATAGAGGAAGAGAAAAAACTCAGGGAATACATCATAGACGATATAGAGGAAGGCATCTGCATCCTCGATACAAAAAAGCGGATTATCTCTGCAAACAAATTCCTTGAGGTCATGAGCGGCATGAGATACTCCACCGATGCTATGGCAGGAGAATACTTCTTTGAACTCTTCCCAAATTTTGCGAATACACAGCTTGAGGAAAAGATAAATGAGTCCATTTCCTATGGATTTAAAATGGCAGCCCTGCTTGAAGTGCTCGAGGTAAAGATTATTCCATATCTTGATGAAAAGGGAAGGGTAAAAAAATTGATACTAATCTTTACGAGGGTATAGTGGCTTTTAAGAAACCGACAGGCAAGAGCTTTGAAGAGCTGCTCATAGAAAGGGGTCTCCTGACAAAGGAGAAACTGCAGGATCTTCTTACGAAGATAACAAAGGAGAAGAAAAGCCTTGAACAGCTCCTTCTTGAGTCAGGCTTTTCAGAGGAAAAGATAGCTGCCATTAAAGCAGAATACCTCGGCTATGAATTCGTTGACCTGTCCTCTTATCCCCAGCCGCCGGTGGATTTATTGAAACACATCAAGCCTGCATATGCAAAGAATTATAAAGTAGTTCCTGTGAAATACGAAGATGAAGTCCTGACTATTGCCATGGTTGAGCCGAGGGATTTTATGGCACTGGACGAGGTTATTCGTCTTTACAGGGATTCGAAGTTCAGGATAAAAGATTCTAAAGTTGTCATGACCACATCAAAACAACTCTTCTCGGCCATAGAGAAATTCTATGCAATACCAAAGGATGAAGTCGGAATGGGAAACATATTATCCCAGTTGGCCGAGACTTACAGGCCCGAGATAGAGGTAGCGGAAGTTGCGCGGGAGGATGCAACAGAAAACAGCGCGCCCATTGTAATGCTTGCAAATAAGATAGTGGAGGAGGCATTCCAGAAAAGGACAAGCGACATCCATATCGAGCCTGCATTAGACCATCTGCGCGTCAGGTACCGCGTAGACGGAGAACTGGCAGAGGTGATGCGCGTGCCGAGATATGCACAGGACGCATTAATTACGAGATTCAAGATCATGTCTGACATGAGGATAGACGAAAGAAGGCAGCCTCAGGACGGAAGGATAGATTTTACAAAGTATAATCCTGCAGTCGAGATAGACCTCCGCGTCTCAACGGTCCCGACGCCTCACGGAGAGGATGTTGTGATGAGGATACTCGACAAAAAGAGCTCTATACTCTCCCTCGACATGCTCGGGTTCAACGAGCACAATATGAAACTGGATAGAGAGGCGATAAGTGCGCCGTACGGAATTCTCCTCCATGTCGGCCCTACAGGAAGCGGAAAGACAACCGCCCTTTATGCTGCCCTGAAGTCCCTCGATACCTCTAATGTCAAGATAGTCACTGCAGAAGACCCTGTCGAATATACGCTCGGCGGACAGATAATCCAGAGCAATGTCAATCCTGCCGCAGGATATACCTTTGCCAAGGCAATAAGGGCCTTTATGAGACATGACCCCGACATCATCCTCATAGGAGAGATCAGGGACATTGAGACTGCAAAGACCGCAGTAGAGGCATCACTTACAGGACATCTCGTCTTTTCCACACTCCACACAAACGATGCCATAGGAACAGTTACAAGACTTACAGAAATGGGAATAGAGCCATATCTTGTTGCAGACTCGTTGCTTCTGGTGTGCGCCCAGAGGCTTATGAGAAGGATATGCAAAAAGTGTAAGGAGTCTTACATCGTGACCGATGAAGAGGTAGAGATGGCAAAGGGCGACATCAAGCCGGGAACGACCCTTTACAGAGGCAAGGGCTGCGATGCCTGCGAAGGGACAGGATATAAAGGCCGCACAGGAATCTATGAGGTCCTCGCAATGAATAAACAGCTCAGGAGCCTTTTGATAAAGGAGGCATCTACCGAAGAATTGAGAAAAACCGCCATAGAAACAGGCATGCTTACATTGAGACAGGATGCCATAGAAAAGGCACTGACAGGCGTCAGCACCATTGAAGAGGTAGTGTCATCCACGCTGGCAGAGGGATAATCTGCACCCTATGGAAAAATCGCCGTTCAGAAAAGGCATCCTAAATTATTTAATAAGAAGCTTTTCTTACCTGCTTACTGAAAAGAACAGAAAGCAAAGGGCAGCTATATTTATAGGTCTTTTAATCACCTTGCTCGTAACAGGGGTTATGCTTCTCAAATTATCACACCCCTTGAAACCCTTGAAGAAAAGCTTTACGATTACAGATTTAAAATCAGGGGGACAACAAAACCACCCGACACCGTTGTTATCGCAGCAATAGACGAAAAGAGCTTAGAAAAACTCGGAAGATGGCCTTGGAGCAGGGACAAGATAGCAAGGCTCGTTGAGAAGCTAAACAGCGCAGGCGCCGAGATAATAGTATTTGATGTCATATTCAGCGAGAGCTAAAAAAATGATGCACTTCTCGGCAAGGCAATTAAAGATTCGGGGAATGTAATACTGCCGATAGTCTTTGACTTCGAAAAGGAGACTCTCCATGAAAACGAATTCCTCATTAACTCCTCTTTTTATTCTGTCGCAAATCCGGAGATGTTCAACAGATACAATCCAATCACTGCAAAGAGTGTTTTAATGCCTGTCCCTGAATTAATAAAAGAGGCTATGTCTCTTGGACACATCAATATGTTTCCAGACAGTGATGGAACATTAAGATGGGAGTCCCTTGTAATCGGATACAATGGCTATCTTTATCCGCCTATTACACTTCAGGCTGCAGCCTTGTATCTCGGCGTTCCTCCAGACAGGGTTGTCTTAAAGGCAACAAAAGGGGTATATCTCGGTAATAGGTATATGCCAACAAATAAATGGGGACAGACACTTATTCATTACTACGGGCCCGAACAGACATTCAAGCATATTTCCATATCAGACATCATAGAAGGAAATGTAAAGCCTGACGAACTGCAGGGCAAAGTCGTTCTGATTGGCGCAACTGCAGTTGGCATCTATGACTTGCGAGTAACGCCGTTTTCACCTGCAATGCCCGGAGTCGAGAAACACGCAAGCGTCATATCTTCAATCCTTGAAAACAATTTCATTAAATGCGCCTCCCCTTCCATAAATCTTATCCTCCTTTTGTTGTCAGGAGGACTGCTCTCTCTCTTAATACCAAGATTTAAGGCAGCAGGAGCACTTGGTATAACAGCAATATTTCTTTTGATTGTGCTTTTCTCCGGCTACTACCTGTTTGTTCAAAAATTGTTCTGGATAAACATCACATATCCTTCCATCAATATCCTGCTTATATTCATAAGCATTACAGCATACAACTATGCAGTTGAAGAGAAGCATGCAAGAAGAATCAAGGCAATGTTTTCAAGCTATTAACAGAAAAGATTGTGAATGAACTGATCAAAAACCCCGACATGGCTAAGTTAGGCGGTGAAAGAAGGGAGATAACAGTTTTATTCTCGGATGTCAGAGGATTTACTTCATTTTCCGAAAAACACTCGCCTGAAGAGGTTGTTTCAATGCTCAATGAATACCTCGGCGAAATGACAGATATAGTCTTCAAATGGGAAGGAACTCTGGATAAATTCATCGGCGACGCCATTTTAGCCTTCTGGGGCGCGCCAATGAAACAGGAGAACCATGCAGAGCTTGCTGTCAAATGTGCATTGCACATGGTGAGAAGACTCGAAGAGCTCCAGCAGAAATGGCAGTCCGAAGGCAAGCCGGTTCTCGACTGCGGGATAGGGATAAACACAGGCGTGGTGCTCGTGGGGAATATCGGTGCAGAAGGCAAAAAAATGGACTATACAGTCATAGGAGACCATGTGAACCTTGGCTCAAGGGTGGAAGGTCTTACAAGGAAGTATAATGTCCATATCCTGATGACAGAATTTACTATGAACAAGATAAAGGATTTAATCTCATCAGGCAAGCTATGGCGTACCGAAGTAACAGGGATTGAGAAGGTTATTGTCAAAGGCAAGGAAATGCCTGTATCCATCTATGAGGTAAAATCAACAAGGCCGGGGTCTGAGTCAAAGATTACAGAGGTTGCAGAAGAAAAGGTCGTCACAATGAAGGAAAAATAGACAGTTTAGACGAATGGGTAAGAATAAAAAGCCAGGAAAAAGCACAAAAAACAATAGCGCACCTGCCTTGCAAAATATCGATAAAGATGTTTCACACCTTAACTATAAGCACATTGCCATCATTGCCTTAGCAAGCATATTAGTTTACTCAAACACACTGTTTATGGACTTTGTATGGGATGATATCCCTTTCATTAAAGGAAATAAATTCATAACAAATGTCGAAAAGATCCCTTACCTGTTCACTACCCATTTATGGGAAGGCGTAGAAGGTTTTTTTAGAGGAGATTATTACAGACCCATTTATGCCCTCTCCTTTGCAATAGACCACATCTTCTGGCAAGAAAACCCTCTCGGATACCACATAACCAACATCCTGCTTCATGCATTAACATCCATCGCAGTATATCTCCTTGCCCTGAGGATACTTCATAAAAATACCGCTGCATTTATTGCAGGACTTGTCTTTTCTGTTCACCCCCTCCATGTCGAGGCTGTTGCATGGATTACAGGCAGAAACAATATGCTATTGGCTATTTTTATGGTTTTTTCCGTATATTTTTATATCCTCTACTACGAGAAGCGCAAGGCAAAATATATTGCTGCCTCCCTCATTTTATTTTTCCTTTCCCTCCTTATTCACGAGATAGCAATAACACTGCCGCTGATTGTCTTCCTTTACGGAATATGTTTCGAAGAAGGTCGATTAAAGAAAAAACTCCTCTGGCCTCTGATTTATTGCGCAGTCACTATTCCCTATTTCATCTTGAGATTTGCGTTCCTTGAACAGGCATTCAAAGGAGTTGGAAAAGACCCATTTGTATGGCACATCTACACTGCGCCTATTCTACTTTTAAAATATTTAAAGGTGCTCATCCTTCCTATAAATCTCAAAGTCGCCTACGAGATGCCTATAAAAATTAGGCCTGAACAGGATGTCATACTGTATATCCTTTTTTTCTGCATTATTATCTCCCTTGTTATTCTCTCATTGAGGTATGACAAAAAGCTCTTTTTCAGCCTGTCATGGATTTTCATAACAATAATCCCTGTTTCAGGGATTTTTATTTTCATAAAGCCCTTCTTAATGGCTGACAGGTATCTCTGTGTCCCATCCGTTGGTTTTTCGATGGCTGTTGCCATAGGTTTTGTTAAAATCAGAGATCGGTTAAAAGATAAAAATGTGATAATAAATACTATCGGATTGAGTGTTGTAGCTGTGCTTTCAGTTGTGAGCTTTGCATACAGCTTTACATGGAAAGACCATTATACCTTCACAATCAGGATGATAAAGGATGCGCCTAACTACCCTGATGCTTACTATAACCTGGGGTTAATCTATGCAGGTCAGAAGCGGTTTGATGAAGCTGTCAATGAATTTCAAAGTGCATTAAAAATCAATCCAAACCATGTCGAGACTATCAACAATCTCGGATTGATATATGCCACGCGGGGACAGCTCGATGATGCAATAAATGAGCTTCAAAAGGCATTGCAGATTAAGCCTCACTACATTATCCATAACAATCTCGGCATCATGTATCTAAATCAAAAACGGTTTGATGAGGCTGTCAATGAATTTCAAAGTGCATTAAAGCTTAATCCCGATTATGACAGGGCATATAATAATCTTGGACTGGCCTACATGAAGCAGGAAAAGATTGATGATGCTGTCATCCATTTTAAGAAAGCAATAGACATAAATCCTGATAATGAGAACTACCGGAAGAATCTGGATAAGGCCTACGCACTCAGGGGAACAAATACAAGAAAATAAAAGCGGTTAGTTTCGCACTAACCGCTTGAACTGCTTGAACAATCTCGAGGGGACTGTCCCAGAATTACGGGTGAAGCCGTAGATTCGGGACTGTCCCCGTTCCCCGGAATTATGGCAGCAGGAATCCTGATTTCACCTCTCCAATTGCCTTGGCATCCAATGTCCCGGATGTGGAAGAAGTAGCTGTCATCTTGCCTACCATTACACCAGATGGATCTGTGTCGCCGGATTTTCTAACATCAGCGCCAACTATGGCAGTAGTGCTGTCTAAGGTCTTTATTCCACCTTCAATCTTCATATAGTAAGTGGTGTCGCTGGTAATAGATGTCGTAGCATTTATAGTACCGTCAATGTCTCTTAAATTACTGAAGCTGCCTGATGACAGGCTCCAGTTTCCTGTGGCATTTACATCAAAAAGGCCGCTTCCCGGCGTAAGCTCTATGCCTTTACCTGATATGGATGCATTTATCGTACCTGCTGTCCCTGAGCCGGAAATGTTTAATGTCCCTGAACCACTTATATCATATGTCCTTAAGGCTGTTTCTGTAATTGGCAAAAAGAAATCCGGCTTTGCACCTGGAAGGGTCGGGATTATCTTATCAAAAACCTCCCAGAAAGGCCTTGAGCCATCCCAGAAAAGTCCATCAGCTTTTGTAGAGAATGTGCCGCTCTGACCTGTCCGGTCTCCATAGTCATCATTATAGAATATGTTTGTGTAGCTGCCTGAAAGCCCTCCTATATACCAGTATTTCTTTGAGCCATCCTCTATCCATCCTATATTTCCACCTGACCAGCTTTTATTGGAGACAAAGATATCTCCAACACTTGCGCCGTAAAATGGTTTCCCATCCGCGCTGCCTGAGTAGAAGAAATGGAACCAGTCATCGGTAGCATTATAAGCCCCAGATGTTGAAGGGTCCACAGACCTTCCGGCAACCCACGCATAAGAGCCGCTCATGCTTAAGTTGTAATATCCACCTTCAAGGATTGTCTGGTTGAATGTGCCTGATATGGAGCCGCTCTGAATAACTGCTGCAGTTCCCTCCATACTACCTGAACTTGACGGGTCGAACCAGTGTATCTCTCCATCCAGTATGCTGGCTGAAGCAGTAAATTCCTTCCTTGGAAGGGGTGGATCATACAGAACAAATTGTCGCGGTGGTAATCCATCTGCTACAACAGGTGCTGCTGGCGGTGGAGGTGGCGCCTCTGGAGCTTCTGCCCTTCCTGGCGGCGCCGGCGTCACCTGTTTTTCCTGTTGCTGGTATTCCCTCTCGCTGTAAGGTCTTTCCACAGGCGCCCTTCCATGAAATACCTCGCCGACCTCACCTTTAGAAACTGTTACACTGCCGAGTGGATTCTTAAACTCTATTACGCCATCCTTCACATACACCCTCTCTACGCCATCTGTATGAATTATCCCCTCTGTGCCTCTGACGCCTGCCACTGCCGTCTTCGTCTTCATCTCAAATTTGCTTCCTTCAGCAGGATAAACAGGCTTTGGAATTTGAAATCCTGTCCTTCCCCTGTAAATTTTTAAAGATGCAGACCTCTTTTCCTCATCGGCTTTATAAAAATATTCATCGATGCCGAGTCTTGATTTCGGACCAACTGTCATTGCAGTGTTGTCAATAAATGTTATCTCTGCCTTACCGTCGCTCTTTGTCCTCAGGATGTCTCCAACATTTACAGTATCGCCCATTTTTACAGGAACAGCAGCAGCGGCCCCTGCCCTCAGTATATCCACCCTGCCTTCGACCTTTGTTATCTTGCCAGCTATTTGGCCAGCCACCTGCGCCTCAGCACTATCAGTGAATAGTGAATAGCAAATAGCAAATAGCAATAAAAAAATGGCAATAAGTAATGAGTAACGAGTAACGAGTTTTAATCTATTGACTGCTGACTTTTGACTTTTGACTCTTGACTCTTTCATGGCTGCCTCCTTTAAAACCTATACTCAAGGCTTACTGTATAAAGGTTTTTCTTGAATTCGTAGACATCTATATTGGAAAGGGTCTTCATATATGCATAACCTACGCTTATATCCAGCGGCTTCATAATGTTATAGGTCAAGGATGTCTGAACAGTGTAGTTATCGTCCTTTCTCGTATTCCTCGGGATTCTTTTGTAAATAGAATGCACATTCGAGTAATTCTGGCGGTATACCTCTGCAAAGATGTTTGCCCTGAATTTATTGTCTATAAAGGGGTATAAAAGACCGCTCGACACCTTCGCGCCGGTATAATCCCAGTTGGGGCCGTCAGCGTCATTGATGTCTCCCTCCAGTCTTACATTAAACAGGCCATTGCCCTTTTTAAAGGTATAGATATAGCCGACACCTAATGCAAAATAACTTGCATCCCTGTCCTCTGCCTTATTGAGATACGCTCCAAATTTTCTCTTGTTATACTCAAAATTAAACTCGTCCTTCCTGTATTTAAAGAAGACCTGCCCCAGATTGTTGCCTTTGATAATAAATGTATAAGAGGGACTTACAGTGAATGACTGCTTATACTTTATGTAGTCGACTTCAAGGTAGTTATAAGAAAGCAAAAGGCTTGTTACACCCGTTTCCGTGTTATAAGAAGGCATTATAGAGAATGTATGGCTTACGGTATCCTGACTGAAAATCTTCTCCCCTCCATTTTTTTTAGGATAATCTTTCTCAAAGTGCTGCGTAACATTAAGAGCATAGGATGCCCTTATGTTCCATGGCCCTTTTTCATAAACAGTATATTCACCAAGCAAAGAGTATATCCTTTTCCAGTCTTCCTGCTTTGTTATGTCAACGAGGGATTCATCTATGGGATTGGCTAAGACATTGTCGTCATACTGAAGACCAACACCTAAGATGAGTCTGTAAGGAGGAGGCATCTTTTCTATTGCATCAAGATAGTCCTTTGAAAACAATGCCCAGTCAGAAGTCGGGTCTACTGTCATTAATCCCTTAAATACCTCTTTTGCCTTTTTAAACTCCTTTTCCTGAATATAGACTGTAGCGACATGGAAATCTGCCTGCTGCGCTAATGAAGGGTCGAGCTCTTTTGCCTTTTTGAATGCCTCAATTGCTTCTGCATTCCTCTTTAACTTAAGGAGTATCTGCCCCTTAAGGAATTGTGACTGCGCAGGCCTGACGCCCTCGTTAATAGCAGCTTCAATAACGCTCAGCGCTTCTTCATAATTAAACACTCCCAAAAGCACATCTGACAGGAGAAGCTTCACCTCTGCTGCCTTTGGATCAAGGCTCAGGGTCTCTTTGAAAAACTTCACAGCCTCGGGGTAATTCTGCATTTCACGGTGGGTAAGTCCGAGATATGATGTTATGCGAGGGTCATTTGGCTTTTCTTTGTATGCCCTTTCAAAAAGGGCGAATGCTTCCTCATAGTTTTCTGCCTTAAATTCTGCGATGCCCTTTTCAAAAAAATCCTCTCCGGCAAACAGAACGCAAGGGCTTATCAAAAAAAGACCGACAAAAGAAATATCCATTTCTTCATAATATCCCCCCCAAAAAAAGAACTGCTCTATACAAAATTTTTAACACATTATACTGCAAGTTACAATAAAAAATTAAAAATTAGCATAATTTTGAGTTTTCAAGCGATTACTCAGCACCCTTGAAATATTTAAGAAAAGCTTTGCTGAAATCCGCGGGAATCTGCGTCTGACCCTGTCAAGAGACTTGTCATCAATCCTTAAAAGCTCCGTATCCTCCAATGCTATAACATTAGCAGACCTTGTGCCGCCCCCCACCAGTGCCATCTCCAGTTGTTGATCATTGGTGTTTTTTAATTCCTTGTAATACCTTGCCATGAAGTGGGTAGTATCATCTACTGCAATGCCCAATGCAATGGCAGCTATCATGCATGTGCCTGTGTTCAGCGGGACGCCAAACCAGCCCATAATACCGAAGTTTAGGATTATCGGGATGATATTGGGGATCATAGAAATAATACCTGCCTTAAAAGACATGAATAAAATGGCCATAACGGCAAATATGGTCAGGAGAGAGGATCCGAGGCTGGTTGCCTGTCCTGAAGCCATATAGTCTGCTGCATTGTTAATCAAAATCCCCTCACCGGTAAACCTTACCGTAAGGTCCTTTGAGAAGTTTTTATTGACATATCCTTTAATCTTATCCAGCACGGCAGTAAGTTCTGCCGAACTTGTAATATGAGGTAGGATAGGAAAAGTGGACACCAAAAGTTGAGGTAAAATAACTTAACGGAGGTGTCAGAATGGAAAGATTACCGTATGGAAGGTACACGAAGGAATTTCGGCAAGAGGCAGTAAAACTCGT
>JAJYXI010000062.1 GCA_021791055.1 Nitrospirota bacterium
GGTCTCCCTGCTCGAAAGAGCACTAAAGGTCCGTGGTAGACCACCACGTCGATAGGCTGGAGGTGTAAGTACAGTAATGTATTCAGCTTACCAGTACTAATAGACCGTGTGCCTTGACCTTATTCCCCTTTCTCCCATATTTTGTCAAACTTTTTTATTGCAATTTTAATTTGGTTTATGTTATTTTAATTTTCCGGTGGTTATGCCGGAGGGGCAACACCCGTTCCCATTCCGAACACGGAAGTTAAGCCCTCCAGGGCCGATGATACTATGACCGCGAGGTTATGGGAAAGTAGGACGCCGCCGGATTAAAATAGAAAGGCTCGGTTAAATACCGGGCCTTTTTTTGTTTGTTTTTAGCTTAAAATTACTCGCTGAAGTTTAAAGAATATCAGGTTTATCGCTGGCGATGCCGTCAACGCCCTTGTCTCGATATTCTTTCACTTCTTGTCTTGTATTGATTGTCCAGACAATTACCTCGAGATTGTTTTTGTGGGCATCTTCAATGTTTTTGGTATGAGTAAGCTTATAAAGGGGGACGAGATACCTGGCATTCAGTTTGAGCGCTGCAGCGATGGGATTTTTATGCTTTGCATAGATCAAACCTGTTTCGATTTTGCTGTCCAGTTTCCTTACCTCTGAAAGAACATCCTCATGAAAAGAGACGATAATTACATGGTCATGTAACTTTTCTTTTTTGACGACTTCCAAAACCTTTTTTTCGTAGCCGATTTCTTTTAGCTCAATAAGTATTTTCTCGACCTTTTTGTCTATAAATTGCAAACCCTCATCAAGAGTCGGGAGTTTATCTTCTGTTATCTGTTTTAATTCCTTTAATGTCGCCTCGTTTACCGCAATATCCTTGCCGAAGACCCTTTTCAGGTTGTCGTCATGTATAACAATTAATTTTCCATCTTTTGTCTTTCGCACATCGAACTCGATTGCATTTACGCCAAGCTCAATCGCCTTTTGAAAACTGTCCAGTGTATTCTCAATCTCATACGCCCTTGCCCCTCGATGTCCGACTTTTAAAAACATTTTTCTCCCTACCACGGCATTTCTTCGTCAAAATGGAAGAATTTACCAGTAGGGCCTTTGGGGCCGAGCGTTGCCAGCCTTACTGCTGTTTTTGCGCCTTCTGTAACATCCATCGGCGCATCCGGCCCTCCCATATCTGTTTTCACCCAGCCTGGATGGGCTGAGTTTACTTTGATAGGCGTATTTTTGAGGGCAGCAGCTAAATGTATTGTGAATTGGTTCAATGCCGTTTTTGAAGCGTCATATGCAAATGGCTTGTAGTCATTGGATTCTTCGCTTTGGTATGCAAGAGAGCCAAGGATGCTTGATACATTTACGATGCGGCCTGCATTGCTCTTTTTGATAAGTGAAAGGAGAGCATGGGTGAGTTCCACTGCGCCGAAGAAGTTTACATCAAAGGTCTGGCGGAGTGCTTTCGACGAGATGATTTCAACACTATTGCTGACAAGGGGCTCCTCAGGACTGACCATTCCTGCATTGTTCACAAGGATGTCGAGTTTGCCGAAATGTTTTTCGATGTATTTTTTGACACGTTTGATATGCTCAGAGTTTGTAACATCAAGCAATATGAATTTCACATCGAGGCCTTCATTCTGCAACCTTTTGGCTGCGGTCTTTCCTTTTGATTCATTGCGCGCACTCATAAGCACCTTTATGCCCTTTTGTGCCAGTTGGCGGCTGGTCTCGAAGCCCAGTCCTTTGTTAGCACCTGTAACTAAGGCTATTTGCTTGGATGACATGGTTGCCTCCTCAATGGTTTAAAAATATAAAAATGGCTTTATGATTTATCTGTAATGCATGTATAATTTCTTTTATGTCTTACTATACTAAAAAGGAGATTCATAATGGAAATCTCAAATAGAATAAGATTTTATTATTATATTTCAGGGGTGCTTGCAAACCAGCAGTCGGGTGTCTGTTTTGTGAAATCATCCAAGGCAATTCTTGAGAAGATTACGGGCGCATAAAAGGGCATGCACTTACAGCACACCAGTTCCTCGATACCCGGCTACATCTATATTGTTCTCGCTGCAATGCTATGGGCTGCATCCGGCTCGGTGTCCAAGTTTCTTTTTAACAGCAGGGTAACTCCGTTTCAACTTGTACAACTTAGAACTACAATTTCCGCAGCAGTTTTATTTTTGTGGCTACTTGTCCGTAATCGTGAGTTTCTGAGTATTGAGCGGAAAGACCTTGTATATTTTTCTCTGTTGGGCATTGCCCTTGCAGCCACGCAGTTTACTTATCTTTATGCTATCAGCAAGATTCATGTGGCAGCGGCTATTTTATTGCAATATCAGGCGCCGGTCTTAATTGCTGCATACGCAGTTTTGTTTGCCCGAAAGAAGCTCACGCTATTTACAATAATTGCCATTATCGGCGCAATCTCCGGCTGTTATCTCATGGTGGGAGCGTATAGTCTTAACATTCTAAGCATGAATAAGGCAGGCATCATCTCCGGATTAGCCTCTGCTGTTGCTTTTGCAATATACACGGTAGAAAGCGAATACGGAATGCGTAGCTATACGCCGTGGGCAGTATTGTTTTATGCCCTGCTTTTCGCTGCAATTGTTTGGAATATCTTTTATCCTCCGCTCGGGGCCTTTTTGCAAAACTATGATGACGGAGCATGGTGGCTGATTTTGTTTGTAGGAACCTTCGGCACAATCCTTTCATTCGGGCTTTATAATGAAGGGATTAAACGCATCAGCTCGACCCACGCAAGCATTACAGCTACCCTTGAGCCTGTCATGGCAGGCGTAATCGCATATTTTTTTCTCGGCGAGATTATGGAACCATGGCAAATAATGGGTGCCGGACTGGTTATCACATCCGTTGTAGTGCTTCAGATAAAGCAAAAGCCTGCATAATTAACCCCAAGCTCCAATACGGAGGCTTGGGGTTTGTTGTTTAATGGTTTATGCAGCTAACTTTAACTGCCCGCAGCTTCCTTCGCCTGTCTTGAGTATTGCCTCAATGTCCTCGCAAGGAGTTGTGATCGGCTTGATGCCGAAGTTCTTTACGAGGATATCAAGCACATTCGGCGTAACGAATGCCGGCAAGGAAGGCCCAAGCCTTATGTCCTTTATTCCGAGATAAAGTAATGTTAACAGGATAGCCACCGCCTTCTGCTCATACCAAGAAAGGACGAGGGAGAGCGGCAGATCGTTAACGCTCACATTGAATGCCTTTGACAAAGCTACTGCAATCTGGATTGCCGAATAGGCATCATTGCACTGCCCCACATCTAAAAGCCTTGGTATGCCTCCGATATCTCCGAGGTCTTTGTCAAAAAAGCGGAACTTGCCGCAGGCGAGTGTGAGCACTACACAATCTTTCGGAACCCTTTCAACAAATTCGGTGTAGTAGTTTCTTCCGGGCTTAGCGCCGTCGCAGCCTGCAACGAGGAAGAAATGCCTTATGTTTCTGCTCTTTACCGCCTCAATGACCTTGTCGGCAACTCCCATTACGGCATTTCTCGCAAAGCCTGTCATAACAGTCTTGCCCTCGACATCCTCGGCGAATCCCGGAAGGGCAAGTGCCCTCTCGATTACTGGAGTGAAGTCGCTATTGGATATATGCCGGATGCCGGGCCAGCCAACAAGTCCGCATGTAAATATATTGTCCTTATAAGATTCAAGTGGCTTCTGCAGGCAGTTTGTTGTCATGACAACGGCGCCGGGGAATTGTGCGAATTCCTTGTGCTGGTTCTGCCACGCAGTGCCGTAATGTCCGTAAAAATGGGGATACTTCTTCAGCTCCGGATACCCGTGGCATGGCAGCATCTCGCCATGCGTGTACACATAGATGCCCTTTCCTTCTGTTTGTTCGAGGATATTCTCCAAGTCCTTGAGGTCATGGCCAGAAACGAGTATTGCCTTGCCCTTCTTCGCGCCGAGGGGAACCTTTGTGGGCACAGGATGGCCATATGCGCCGGTGTTCGCAGAATCAAGAAGTTCCATAGTCCTGAGGTTTACCTCTCCGCATTTTAAGACCCTCTCAAGCCAATCATTAAGGGTGAGATCCCTTGTCATTGCGTCAAGGCTTTCGTGGATGAATGCATATACAGCATCGTCTTCTTTTCCAAGAATATATGCGTGGTCTGCATATGCTGCAATGCCTTTTAGACCGAAGAGGAGGATGTCCTGTAATGACTGTATATCGGCATCAGCAATATTTTTTCTCAGGTTTGCTATGTCGGCGCCCTGCGCTATAAGTCCTTTCAAGGTGTTCTCAGGCTTGAATACCGCCGGTCTTTTTGCATCGATTTTTACCTTTCCTTCGAGCCTGTCCCTGAGCTCCACGCACTTGTGTATCATGGACTTAAAATATTCAGGGTCAAAGTTCACATTGGTGAGCGTGGAAAAAAGCGCCTTGACTGTAAAGATATTGACCTCGCGGTCGTTTATCCCATTTTTTCTGCCCTCCACAGCGTAATGTGAAAGCCCTTTGAGCGCATAGATTAATAAATCCTGAAGCCCTGCCACATCAGCAGACTTTCCGCATGTGCCACCGATGGTACATGCTCCACCTTTTGCAACCTGTTCGCATTGATAACAAAACATAGTTTCTTTCTCCTTATGGTTTTAAAAGTTTACCGGCTAAAAGCCTATTCTTTAATTTCATTGTAGCGGGATTTTATGAAACCTTCCTTGACTTAAATCAAAAAATAATATTTTAATTAAATTCCAAGGTTTTAGATAAAAGCATGGAGGAATATTGAAGGTAATTGAGGTCATTGCAAAGATACCCCTTTTCAGTGGACTTCCCAAGGAACAGCTTGCAAAGGTTGCAGGCATTGTTACAGAGCAGGCATTGGATAAGGGAGAGGCTATATTTTCACAAGGAGATGAGGCATCAGGTTTTTATGTAGTGACTTCAGGCATGGTGAAGATATTTAAACTCTCTTCGGAAGGGAAGGAGCAAATACTTCATTTTGTAGGGCCGGGTCAGACATTTGGAGAGGTGCCGATGTTCTCTGGAGAACGCTTTCCTGCAAATGCAGAGGCTATAGAAAAAAGCCGAGTATTATTCCTCCCCCGGACTCTCTTTTTGGAATTGATTAAACAAGACCCTTTCTTTGCCATGAGGATGCTCTCGGAACTCTCAAAGCGCCTCAGGCATTTTAATCGCCTTGTGGAAGAATTGTCCCTAAAGGAAGTGCCCGGAAGGCTTGCGGCATATATCCTTTACCTCAGCGGCAGCAAGGGAGGAGCGGAAGAAATAACACTATCAATTACAAAAGGCCATCTCGCAAGCCTCCTCGGGACAATACCGGAGACGATCTCCCGGATACTCGGAAAGATGAGCAGTCAGGACATCATAAGGGTGCAGGGCAGAAAGATTAAGATTCTTAACCGCCGGACTCTCGAAGAGATATCCGAAAGCGGGAAATACTTCTTGTAATCTATGGACGAGCTTTCCAAAGAATATGTAATCTCCTTTTTCGACAAAAACCTGATGCTGTATGGTGACAGGCCTGAGGCAGTGAGGTGGTCGCCAACAGGACAAATCCTGCATTATCATGCAATGCTCGATATTGGAGACATTTACGGCAAGAGGATTCTTGATTTCGGCTGCGGCAAGGGGGATTTCTATCAGTTCCTAAAAGGCAAAGGAATTCATGTGGAGTATCATGGGTGCGATATAAACGAAAAGCTCATCGCACTGGCAAAACAGAAATTCCCGGATATTGATTTCAGGGTCGTTGACATGGATAAAGACGCTCTTGGCGAGGATTTCGATTATATCTTTCTCTGCGGGGTGTTTAATCTCAATATACAGGGACTTGATGAAATTATTAAGAGCACATTAATAAAACTCTTCAAACACTGCCGCATTGGGCTTGCTTTTAATGCACTTTCATCGCATAATCCGAAAAAGGATTTCGAGCTGCATTATACTTCGTCTGAAGATATGTTCAGCTTTGCAGTAAAAAACTTATCGCCTTATGTTTCCCTCAGGCACGACAGGATGAATTACGATTTCACGATGTTTGTATATAAAGAGATAAACAAGTTTTAATCCCCGAAGGAAATTCCGATTTCCCTTGCTGTCTTTACAGTATCACCGTCAATGGGAACCTTTTTCATATTATCAACGACCTTTTCCAGAGGAACGGCCTTTACATCAGGCGGGTCGAGGGCTATCATTACACCTAAGTTTTTTTTCTCGATCATGCGAACTGCTGCTGCGCCGAAACGGAGGGCTAATAACCTATCGAAGGTGGTTGGCGAGCCTCCTCTTTGCAAATGACCTAAAACCAGTGACCGGGTATCCTTGCCTGTCTTTTTGGCTATCTCTTTGGCTACGAACTCTCCTATCCCGCCCAAAACAACATCCTGTCTGCCGACCTCCCCTTTGCCTTTGTCGAGCTGCCTGCCTCCGACAGGAGCAGCTCCTTCAGCCGCGACTACAATGGCGTAATGCTGTCCGTGCAAATCAAGTCCCATGATGTGATCGCATACCTTATCAATGTCAAATGGGATCTCGGGAATTAAAATGACATCTGCAGCGCCCGAGATGCCGCTGTTGAGGGCAATCCAGCCTGCATGCCTTCCCATGACTTCTACGACCATTACCCTATCATGGGACTTTGCAGTTGAATGGAGGCGGTCTATTGCTTCTGTGGCAATGCTTACGGCAGTGTCAAAGCCGAAGGTGATTACTGTTGCTCCGAGGTCATTGTCTATGGTCTTCGGAACCCCTATAACAGGTATGCCTTTTTTGTAAAAATCATATGCGATTTTAAGGCTTCCGTCTCCTCCAATCGCTATCAGGCAATCGAGACGGAGACGTTTGAAATTTTCCACAACCTTGTCGGAGACATCCCGTATCTCGGCCTCGCCAGCCATATTAGTTATAGGCATCTGGAATGGGTTGCCTTTGTTTGTTGTGCCGAGGATTGTCCCGCCGATGCTCGAAATGTGGCGTACATGTTCAGGGGTCAGGCGGATAATCTCATCTGTGTTGAGCAAGCCTGCATAGCCATTTTTGATACCGTATACTTCCCAGTTCCTGTTGTATGCAGACAGGACAACAGCCTCGATAACCGCATTAAGCCCCGGCGCATCACCGCCTCCTGTATTTATTGCTATTCGCAATGCTTTTTCCATAAAGACCCCCTTAAAATGGTTTGCAAGAAATATATGTTATATTGTAACTCATTATTAGCGTATATGTTAGATGAAATAAAAAGGAGGTTTCTCTGAAAACATATCTTATTCTCATCTTCTGTCTTTATATCCTCAAAGAGGCCTTTGAATATCTTGTTCAGTATCTCAATCTCAGGCATATGCGAAAGGCTGGAGCTACCATTCCTCCCGAGTTTGAAGGGAAGATAGACGAGGCCTTGCTGAAAAAGACCCAAGAATATGAGGCTGATAAAACGAAATTCGGCTTTGTTTCATCCATATTCGGCAACATAATTACTATCGCATTCATCTTCGGTGGCCTGCTGAATATCTATAATTCTTGGACAGCATCGTTGAATCTCTCCTTTATCATTTCAGGATGGCTTTTCTTTCTGCTTCTGACCTATGCCGGCGAATTTTTATCCATTCCCTTCAGCCTTTACAGCATCTTTAAGATAGAGAACAAATACGGCTTCAATACCATGACCTTCAGACTCTGGATCTCGGATTTCATAAAATCGCTTATCATCTCTACCATCATGATGTCCATTGTAATATTTGCAGGATTCTGGCTCATTCAATGGAGTCCTGATTACTGGTGGTTCTGGGTTTGGGGCTTCTTCTTTGTTTTCAGTGTTTTTATCATGTACATATCGCCTTATGTCATCGAACCTCTTTTCAATAAATTCACGCCTATCGAGGATGAATCTCTCAAGGGCAAAATCATCAGGTTGACGGAAAAGGCTGGCATTCATGCGAGCAGAATTTTAAGGATAGATGCATCAAAAAGGAGCAAGCATACAAATGCATATTTCACAGGCATAGGAAAAACAAAAAGGATTGTGCTTTACGATACATTGCTTGAAGGCATGAGCCACGATGAAATCATTGCTGTACTGGCGCATGAAATAGGACACTGGAAGAAAAAACATTTATTGAAAACCCTTGCAGCATTCGAGGTGTTCTCTCTTATATCCCTTTATGTTTCGTACAGGCTGATTCAGAGCGATTTCCTTTTGTGGCTTTTTAATATCAGCACAAACACTATTTTTGCGAAGTTCATAATTCTTGCCTTCCTCGTAGGTATCCTTTCGCTGTTATTGCAGCCGGTTATGAATTTCTTCAGCAGGAGGCATGAAAGACAGGCTGACAGGGCTTCGTATTATCTGACAGGGGATTCGGAAAGTATGGTGAGTGCGCTTGTAAAGCTCTCAAAAGAAAATCTCTCGAACCTCTATCCGCACCCGCTTTATGTTGCTTTATACTATTCCCATCCGCCTATTCTAGAGAGGATAAGGTATATAAAGAATTTTCCTTGAGTATCCTGAAAAATTCGTCCAGCATTTCTTTTCTGAGGTCGACAATTTCATCGAGTTGTTTTATGAACATGCGATAAGGCTTTGCAGGGCCTTGTTCTATGTGCTCAAGCAGTGCATCGCAGAAATACCAGTTGCACCTGAAGGGTCTTACTGCTCTTTCTATGGTGCATCCGAATTCTGATAAGAACTGGCAGGGGTCGGTATCGCTTATGCCTTCTTTGTAAATTGGCGGCTTCAGCCCCAGGGCATGGATGTATATGAGGTCTTCGTAATCGTAATATCCATGCTTGTTTATGCAGCAGACCTTTTCACAGTTCGGGCAGACGACTGCGGTGTTTTGCTGGATAAAGGCATCTATTCCATCGATTCTGAATCTTACGATTCGTGCAAGATCCTTGACATGACTGGGTTCGTCGGTGTGTTCGGATGAGAATGTTTTCAGAAGTTCTATTGCCTCATCCCAATCAGATCTCTTATGCCATGACAGTTCATGGTTGAGCAAATTCAACAGTGTCATAGTTGTATGGTATATTAAAAATACAATGAAGTGCAAAAATTGTAACGGCGAACTAAGACTTATAATCGGCTGAAAGACCGTGTATCTCCGCTGCATGGAGTGCGGCAGGGAGTTCAAGGTCTCGGAATATATAGATGAAATCGACAGCGATACATGGGACAGGATAGCCCTGAGACCATGCAATCGTGCATAAAAGGAGAGATATGGATAAACATTTGGCAAGGCTTGCTGAGATATATAAGGCAATAGACAATCTTTACGATGCAGCCATGAGGCATTACAATTTTAGCTGCGAGGGATGCACGGATAATTGCTGTGTCACTAAGTTTTATCATCACACCAATATAGAGGAGCTTTATCTTGCAGAGGGATTGGAAAGACTCGATGAAAATAAAAAGAAAGAGGTTTTGTCCCGTGCAGAGGATGTTGTGAAGATTCATAATTCATCCCCTGAAGATGTAAGGGTTATGTGTCCTCTTAATGAAAATGGGATATGCATTATATATGAGCATCGCCCCATGATATGCAGGATTCACGGCGTGCCATATCAGATGTTTAAGAAAAATATGTCCATAGAATTCGGCACTGGATGCTATAGGTTCATTAATGAAAAGCTGAACGAAAATATGCAGTATTTCATGTTCAACCGCACTGTTTTTTATGTTGAGATGGTAAAGGTGGAAAAGGAGTTGAGGGAGACTCTGGATATTACAGGGGATTATAAAAAGACCACGGCAGAGATGGTTGTGAGCATATTAAACCCAAATTGAGCGATTTTATGGATAGCAGGCATGCCTCAAAGCCTTTAGTAAGTGTTGTTGCCAGTTTATCAAAAGATTACATATGATTTGCTTAATAAGTGACCACAGTAGTAGATGACGGGAAAGAGAATGTGGTTTTAAAGTGCGTGGACTAAAGGCTTTTCGGCATACCTGCTGTCCATGTGATACAAAAAATAGCTCGATTTGGGCTAAAGGAGGCTTAGCATTTCCCATATCATTATAGACGGATACAATGTCATCGGCATTTTTCACAGAGATATGGAAAAGGCGAGGGATGGGTTTGTCGATCTTTTGATGGATTACAAAAAAATAAAGACACATGACATAACGGTGGTTTTTGACGGCTATAAAAATGGCGCAGGCACCGAGCATGTAGCAGTCCGCGGCGGCGTGAAGATTATCTATTCACGGCTTGGAGAGAGGGCTGATGATGTCATCAAGAGGATTATATCAAAGGACAGAAAGGAATGGATTGTGGTGAGCAACGACAGGGACATCGTCAATCACGCATGGTCTGTAAATTCCATACCCATATCGTCCGAGAGGTTTTTTGAGATTGTTTCAATGAATGCAGGACAGGGTGTTGAGCAAACAAAGGAAGAAACTGCGGATGAACTTTCCTATAAAGATTTTGAGGAGGGCGAATATTCACATGCTTCCAAAGGAAATCCCTACCAGCTTTCGAAAAAAGAAAAGGCAATAAGAAGGGCGTTGAGTAAGCTGTAATATGGCAAAGTGGTTTTCGAAACTCAGACCTGCCGATACAATCACCGCTTTATTCAGTTTTTTCCTTCTGGTTCTGACCGCATTTTTTTATAGCAAAATCCCTTCTGCCCCTTATCTCATTCTCATATATTCATCGTTAATATTTTTTCAGTTGATACTTGTTTATCTGAGCAGGCTCAACTCCTTTCTCACATTGACACGGGACATAATATTCCCCGTCATCAGCGTGCTTATAATCTTCGACAGCCTCGGGCCTGTCGTCCACAATATCAATCCGCATGATATTGACTATCTCCTCATAAGGCTTGATTATGTCATCTTCGGCTGTTATCCCACGATTCTTATGGAAAGGATTATGAATTCCGTGTTGACAGATGTATTGCAGGTCGCCTATTCCACATACTATTTTCTGCCCATAATACTTGGTGTTGTGCTGAAAATAAAAAAGAAAAATGAGGAGTTTGAAAAAACATTATTTTTAATACTCCTCTGTTTCTATCTTTCCTATGTGGGCTATATACTCTTTCCAGCTCTCGGTCCACGATATGCCATGGATCATCTCCATGAAAAGACGCTTGGTGGTTTTCTTGTCTCAAAGCCAATTCAGGAAATATTGGATCTCCTCGAAGGAGTCAAAAGGGATGCATTCCCCAGCGGGCATACAGGCATCGCACTGACTGTATTGTTCTTGGCATACCGCTATGTAAGGGGACTTTCCTGGATAATGCTGCCGGCTGTAACACTTTTGATCTTTGCGACGGTATATCTCAGGTATCATTATGCAGTGGATGTGATTGGAGGTGTTCTACTGGCGGTTGTAACAATAGCTTTAGGTGAAGTATACTATGGGTTCTACAAAAGAAGAGATGGATTTACCGCACACTAAGGTCAAAGACGGCATAATTATACAGGTGAAGGTTATCCCGCGCTCATCAAAGAAAGAGATAGCTGGAGTTGAGGACAATACGATAAAGATTAAGCTCACTGCCCCTCCTGTGGAAGGCGCTGCAAATGAGCAGCTTATAGATCTGTTATCAGAGGAATTTAACATAAAAAAGAGCAGCATAATAATATTAAAGGGAGAATCATCCCGTCACAAAACAGTAAAAATAGTGGGGGTAAATCTGTGATTCAGAGTATGACAGGCTTCGGGACTTCGGAAAGAGAAGGGTTTAAGGTGGAGGTGCGCTCTTTAAACCACAGGTATATGGATATTTCTGTCAGAATGCCTTCTGTTCTGATGGAGCATGAGATGCCGATCAGAAACATTATCAAGGAGAGGTTTGCAAGGGGCAAGTTTGATGTTAATATATCATTTGCAGATAAGCGGCAGATGAAAATGGGCGTTAATAAGGAATTGGCAAAAGGCATTTATGATGCATTTTCGGACTTGCAGAAAGAATTATCCTTGCCCGGAGCTCTGAATATAGACTTCTTTTCAGGCTATAGAGAGATATTAGTGGCTGAAGAGCCCGAATACAATACGGGTGCTTTATACAGTGCCCTCAATGATGCCATATCAAGAGTTGAGGAGATGCGGAAAAATGAGGGAGAAATATTGAAAAAAGAGTTAGAATACCGCCTTAAAAAACTTGAAGGCATACGCAATGAGATAGAAGTATTGTCAAAGGAGCTGGCAGCTCACTATAAAGAAACGCTTTCGAAAAAAATAGCAGAGCTTGTTTCAAATCTGGCCATAGACGAGACGAGGCTTGCACAGGAAGTCGCATTTATGGCACAGAAGAGCGATATTGCAGAAGAGCTGGCGAGGTTCAGCAGCCATATACAGCAGTTTGGGGCCTCTCTGGCAAAGGGAGATGTCATTGGAAGAAAGCTTGATTTCCTTTTGCAGGAGATGAACAGGGAGGCAAATACAATAGCATCAAAGATGGATGATGTGAGGATTATAAACCTTTCCATCGAGATAAAGACGGATATTGAAAAGCTCAGGGAGCAGGTGCAGAATATCCAATAAATCAGGCATGAAAAATATCCTTATAAATGTAGGTTTTGGCAATGTGGTGTCTGCAGGCAGGGTAGTGGCCATAGTAAACCCCGGCTCATTGCCTATTAAGAAGTTAAGGGAAGATGCGAGGGCAAGGGGCAAGCTTATTGATGCCACTGAGGGCAAGAAGACGCGTTCAATAATAGTTACCGACAGCGACCATATTATACTTTCTGCCATTCAGGTCGAGACTGTAGCACAGAGGGTTTCCGGACAGAAAGGCTCTGAATTAAGAGGAGAGTCTGAAGAGATAGGATATGAGACAAAAAAAAGGTAATTTGTTTGTAATTTCTGCGCCCTCCGGCGCTGGAAAGACCACTCTCTGCCAGAAGCTGAGGGAGGTTATCCCCGACTTAAAATTTTCTGTGTCGTATACTACCCGGAAGCCCCGCACAGGCGAGATAGATGGGGTGCATTACATTTTTATGGATGAGGATGAATTCCGTGCAATGATAGCAGACGGAGAATTTGTTGAGTGGGCTCAGGTGCACGGCAATTTTTATGGAACCTCTAAAAAGAGGATTGAAGATATGATAAATGGAGGTTTTGATGTAATATTGGATATAGATGTCCAGGGTGGACGGCAGATAAGGGAGCATTTTTCTGCCAATAATATAAATAATATTTTAATCTTTGTCCTGCCGCCTTCCATGGATACGCTAAAAAAGAGGCTTAAGGGCAGGATGAGCGATTCTGACGAGGTTATTAAAAAAAGGCTCAAGAATGCAACAGAAGAGATTAGGGAGTATAAAAATTACGATTATGTTATTATAAACGATGTCTTTGAAGATGCTCTGAAGGAGATGGTTGCTATAATCATCGCTGAAAGGGCAAGGACATTAAAGATAGAAGAAGGCTGGGTAGAAGAAACTTTTTTAAAGCCGGAATAAAATTAAGGAGGAATAGCATGGATATTATATCTCTCCCTGTTGAATATAATAAAAAGGAGATAGAGAGCAGATACAGGCTTGTTGTAATCGCAGCACAGAGGGCAAGGGAGCTTTCGCTCGGAGCAGCACAGAAGGTTCAGACAAAGGCAAAAAAGGTGACCACAACCGCCCTTCTTGAAGCCATTTCAGGTGGTATAGAGTTCATTACAGGCGAAGAGGCAGTTGTTGCAAGGGAAAAGGCAGACAAGATAGATTACAAGAAGCTGATAGAAGAAAAGAGAAAACCCATAGAGGATCTGTCCGAGCTCGAGAAAGACCTCAAGGTTTATCTTCATGAAAAGGGTGCAACAGAAAAGGCATTAGAAGAGCTTTTCGCCGAGACCGAAGAGGGTGAGGAAGCAGAAGCAGGCGAAGAGTAAAAAGGCGCTGCCGTGTTAAAGGACAGGTCTATACTTTTAGGTATTACGGGGAGTGTAGCCGCTTATAAGTCCATCGAGCTGATTAAGGGATTGAGACATGAAGGGGCCTCTGTTAAGGTTGTAATGACAGAGGCCTCAAAGCGTTTTATCACACCCCTTTCCATAGAATTGGCCACAGAATCGCCCATAGAGCCGGCATCAGGCAATAGCGTCTATTGCGATATGTTTGATTCTCCGCTCTCTCATGTGAGCCTTCCGGCAGATGCAGATTTGTTCGTTGTCGCGCCCGCAACAGCCAATATAATAGGCAAATACGCAAATGGTATCGCAGATGACCTCTTAAGCACCGCATTACTGGCCTTTAATGGCAAGGTAATTATTGCACCTGCCATGAACTGGAGGATGTACGAAAATCCTGTCTTCCAGAAAAATCTCCAATACCTTGTTTCTATCGGAGTAAAGACTGTTGGGCCTGAAAGGGGAAGTCTCGCCTGCGGAGAGGAAGGCATTGGCAGGATGGCTGATATTGAAAAAATCATGGAGGCAATAAGAACTGCCCTTTCAAAGCAGGATATTGCCGGAGAAAAGGTCCTTGTTACAGCAGGGCCGACAAGGGAGGACATCGACCCGGTAAGATATATATCCAACAGGTCGTCAGGCAAGATGGGATATGCTATCGCAAAGATAGCCAAAAGAAGGGGCGCTGATGTTACGCTTATAAGCGGCCCTGTAGCGATAAAGCCTCCTGACGGGGTTGATGTCATTAATGTCGAGACAGCCAATGAGATGCATGCTGCTGTGATGGATAATATTTCACGGTCTTCCATATTCGTAATGTCTGCTGCAGTTGCAGACTTTATGCCTGCTGAATCAAAGGGCAGAAAGATCGAGAAGAAGGAAGGGCTTTCATTGGATCTCATAAAAACCGGAGATATACTTGAAGATGCAGGCAGACTCAGAAACAAGCCGTTTATCGTGGGATTTGCTGCAGAAACAGGGCAGAGGCTTGACAGGGCAAGGAAAAAACTTGTGGATAAGAATATCGATGTGATTGTATTTAACGATGTATCCAAAAAAGGCTCTGGTTTTGATGTTGATACAAATGAGGTCGTGATTATAGACAAAAAAGCAGAGAAAAGGCTTCCCTTGATGAGCAAGGATGATGTGGCCATAGCCCTGTTTGACAGGATAATCGAATTAAAGTATAACAATGGATAAGAATATGGACGACAGTTTGTATATCAAGAGACTTAAGGAGAGGCTAAGGCAGAAGCCGGCTTCAAAGGTCTTCTTATCCCTTGCCGAAGAACTGAGAAAAAAGGACAGAATGGATGAGGCAATAGCGGTCATTGTTAATGGAATAAAGAAAAACCCTGACTTCATTGCTGCACGGCTTACCCTCGGGAGATGGTATTTCCTGAGCAATATGATTGCTGAGGCGCAAAAGGAGTTTTCCGAGGTCATCAAAAGGTCTCCTGATAATATTTTTGCCGGCAAGTGGCTCGCTGAGGCGAAAAAAAGGGCTGATGTTTTTGATAATACTGCGTCTGATTTTCAGGCCAAAGACAGAGATGTCATAGCAAACAGGTTAAATAAATTCATGGAAGGAATAAAAAGCCACTTTGATCAGACAGCATCGCTGCATAGAAACAGAGATGCTGTTGTAAATCGTCTTGAGAAATTTTTGGAAACGATAAAAATTCGTTTTGCCGCATCGTCTGAGAATCCCCTCTAATTTTAAAAGGTATCCTGAGTGACAAATTCAAGGAAAATAGATATTCAGAGAATTATCGGATTAAAAAGGCTTGATGGTTTTTTGATCAGCAACATCAAGAATATCCGCTATCTTACAGGGTTTACAGGCTCTTCAGGCTTTATCATCATTACAAAAAATAATCGGTTGTTTTTTACGGATTTTCGCTACAAGGAGCAGGCAGGTGCAGAGATTCATGGCTGGGAGATAAGCATAGAAAAAGGCAAGAGGATTAATATTATTCGAAGCCTTATTAAAAAGCTGGGGATTAAAAATCTCGGCTTTGAGAAATCCATGTCATATGAATTTTATGAGCTTTTAAAGGAATTGCCTGTGACATTAATTCCCCAGAAAAATCTTGTCGAAAACTTGAGAAAGGTTAAAAACGAGGAAGAGGTCAATAATATAAAAGAGGCTGTTAAGAGGGCTGAGAACGCATTTCTTAAGGTGAAGCCGAGAATAAAGGCAGGAGCAAAGGAAAGAGAGATTGCACTGAGGCTTGAGGAGTGGCTTAAAAAAACAGGATGCAGAAGAATCCCGTTTGATATAATAATAGCTTCTGGAAAGAACTCCTCAATGCCCCATGCAAGACCGACAGAAAAGAAGATAGAAAAGGGAGATTTTGTTATAATTGACTGGGGCGGAGAGGCAAATGGATATTATTCTGATATGACAAGGACACTCCTTATGAACGGCAAGGACCTTTCTGAAAAGATAAGGGTTTATAATGCAGTTAACGATGCCAGACAAAAGGCAATTAAATCCGTAAGGGAAGGTCTGAAGACTCAGGATATCGACAGAGTTGCCAGAAATGCAATAAAAAGGGCAGGATACGGCGAGTTCTTCGGCCACGGGACAGGACACGGAGTGGGTCTTGATGTCCATGAGCATCCGCATGTATCATGGACTAAGGGCGAGAGGATTCTCAATGGAATGGTTTTCACTATAGAGCCGGGAATATATATACCTGAACTTGGCGGCGTAAGAATAGAGGATATGGTTTTGGTGAAGGATGGAAGGGGAGCTGCATTAACGGGACTTAGCAGAGGACTTGAGATAATTAAGTAGGAGGTGCAATATTGATTGCAACAAGTGATTTCAGGAAAGGTAAAAAGATAGAATACAAAGGAGAGCCTTGTGAGATTGTCGACTTTCAGCATGTAAAGATGGGACGGGGCGGGGCTGTGGTGCGGACAAAGCTAAAAAGTCTCAGGACAGGCAATGTCCTCGAAGATACTTTTAGGTCGGGCGAGAAATTCGAGGCGCCGAGCCTCGAAGAAAAAGACATGCAGTATCTTTACGAGCAAGATGACCTGCACTATTTCATGGACATGGAATCATATGAGCAGATTCCCCTTACTTCCGCCCAGTTCGGCGATGCAAAGAAGTTCATAAAAGAAAATATGACAGTCAAAATCCTTTATTACAAAGGCGAGCCCATGAGTGTGGAGCCTCCAATGTTTGTCGAACTCGCGGTAGCGGATACAGAGCCTGCATTTAAAGGAGATACCGCATCGGGAGGAAGCAAGCCTGCAAAGCTTGAAACAGGGGCGGTTGTTAAAGTTCCCTTCCATATACAGATAGGGGATGTGTTAAAGATTGATACAAGGACAGCAGAGTATATAGAGAAAGTGAAGTAGGGGGAGGCCATAATGGAATTGGAAGATTTAAAGGAGTTGATGGGTCTTTTAAAGGATACGGATGTAACAGAATTGCAGATAGAAAAGGATGGGGTTAAGGTTAAGATTAAACGGGAGAAGTTTTTTGGCCATTTGGAGCTTCAGCCGGCCATTTCAGAGAGGAGAGAGGTCAAGAAAGAAGAAGTAGTGGTAGAAACTGAGACAGAGGGAAGGCTTTTGACTGTTACATCTCCGATAGTAGGGACATTTTACAGGGCGCCGTCTCCAGAAGCAGAGCCTTTTGTTGATTTCGGCGCAAAGGTAAAGAAGGGACAGGTCATCTGCGTTATTGAGGCGATGAAGCTGATGAATGAGATAGAGAGCGAAGTTGACGGTGTTGTTGTGAGGATTCTTGTTGAAAACGGACATCCTGTGGAATATGGAGAACCGCTCTTTCTGGTAGAGCCGATAGGTTAGGTGAATTTATGAAACTCTTTAAAAAGATACTTATTGCAAATAGAGGAGAGATTGCTGTAAGGATTATCCGTGCATGCAGGGAGCTCGGCATCAGGACTGTTGCCATATTTTCTGACATAGAGAGGGATGCCCTCCATGTAAGGCTTGCAGATGAATCCATATGCATAGGCCCTGCAAGCTCTAAGCACAGCTATCTCAATATCCCTGCAATACTCAGCGCTGCAGAAGTAACGGACTCTGAAGCGATTCATCCCGGTTACGGGTTTTTATCAGAGAACCCACAGTTTGCAGAGGCATGTGCAACATCTGGAATTACATTCATAGGCCCGACTCCTGAAAATATAAAAATCGGCGGAGATAAGGCAAAGGCGCGTCAGGTTTTGAAAAGACGCGGCATCCCTGTTGTGCCCGGCAGTGACGGCCCTGTTCCTTCGGAAGAGGCAGCGGTAAAGATAGCACAGAAGATAGGATTCCCTGTGATAATAAAGGCCTCTGCCGGAGGTGGTGGCCGCGGCATGAGGATAGTCAGGGAAGAGCAGGAGCTTTCACAGGCATTTCACATGGCTCAGAGGGAGTCGCTCGCTGCCTTCGGAAGCAGCGAAATATATGTAGAGAAATATCTTCCTTCAATAAGACATGTGGAAGCCCAGATAATCTCAGACGGCAAAAATGTCGTGCATCTTGGAGAGCGTGACTGCTCCATACAGAGGAGGCATCAGAAGCTCATAGAAGAGGCCCCTTCTCCTATTTCGACAGCAAAGTTCCGCAAGACTATAGGAGAGCTTGCTGTAAGGGCTGCAAAGGCAATGAAATACCATAATGTAGGAACCATCGAGTTCATTGTAGATCAGGACCAGAATATATACTTCATGGAGGTAAACACAAGGGTTCAGGTGGAGCACCCTGTGACAGAGGAAATCACAGGAGTGGATATAATCAAAGAGCAGATAAGGATTGCTGCGGGATTCCCTCTTTCTTACAAGCAGAACCAGATAAAGCCTTCAGGCCATTCAATAGAATGCAGGATAAATGCAGAAGACCCTGAGAGGTTCATCCCGTGTCCGGGCAAGCTGACGCTCTTTTCTCCTCCAGGCGGCCCCGGCGTGAGGGTCGATACTGCCGCATATACAGGATGGGTGGTTCCTTCTCAGTATGACTCGATGATTGCAAAGCTGATTGTCTACGGCAAAAACAGGGAAGAGGCCATTGCAAAGATGAAGAGGGCATTGGACGAATTTATAATTGAGGGGATAAAGACCACAATTCCGTTCCATAAAAAGGTGCTCAATCATCCTGATTTCATAAAGGGCAACTTCAGCACGGACTTTATAGACAGGATGAACAATCCGGAAACCAACGGTAATGGCAATAAATTAGCGGGTCTTGTCGAAAGCAGTGAAGAGGCTTAGCCGCATCTGTTTTATAACCGGTTCTGAAAATATAGAGAGTGCGGTTCCGCTAATATTAGAAGCAGGCATAAGGTGGGTTCAATATCGCGAAAAAAACAAGACAAGAAGAGAGATGTTTTTTGATGCTCTGAAGCTCAGGGAGATTACAAGGAACTTTGGTGTGTGCTTCATAGTGAATGATTATGCAGACATTGCCCTTGCTGTGGATGCTGACGGCGTGCATCTGGGTCAGGACGACCTTCCGATAAAAGAGGCGAGAAGGATCATGGGCAGCAGGATTATTGGAATATCTACTCGCAATGTGCAGGAGGCGGTTGAGGCAGAGAGGGATGGCGCTGATTATATCGGATTCGGCTCTATTTTTCTTACAACAACAAAAGAGGACACAGTGCTTCAGGGATTAGATGCGTTAAGAAGGATAAGGCAATCGGTAAAAATCCCGGTTGTGGCAATAGGCGGAATAAATACGGATAATGTGAAGGCCGTATTTGATGCAGGATGCGATGGGGTTGCCGTATCATCATGGCTTTTGAGAGGGGATATTAAGGAGAATGCAAGGAGATTTCTATCCATCATAGAGGAGGTTCAGCGATGAAGAGGTTTTTAATTTTTTTGGCGGCAGTTTTTTCTCTGGCAATACTATTTGCAGGCTGTAAAAAGAAAGAGGATGTTATAAAGATAGGCATTGCAGGACCAATGACAGGCGCTCAGGCAAAGATGGGAACAGACTTCAGAAACGGCGTCACCATTGCCGTGGAAGAATGGAACAGCAAGGGCGGTATCCTGGGCAAAAAAATTGAGATGGTAATCGGCGATGACCAGGCTGACCCAAAACAGGCTGTTGCAGTGGCAAACAAGCTGATTAATGACGGCGCTGTCGGCATAATAGGCCATTTTAATTCGAGTTGTTCGATTCCTGCATCAGATGTCTATAATCGTTCAGGCATACCAATGATATCGCCCGGCTCCACAAACCCCCAGATTACCGAGAGGGGATACAGGGGCGTATTCAGGGTTTGCGGAAGGGATGACCAGCAGGGCAAGGTGGCTGCTGATTTTGTGAAGACCAAGCTCAAGATTAAAAAGGTGGCAATAATCCATGACAAGACCACATACGGACAGGGGCTTGCCGATGAGTTTAAGAAGAATCTCGGCGGCGATGTGGAGGTCGTTTATTATGGCGGCATAACGCAGGGCGACAAGGACTTCAAGACAGTCCTTACATCGATAAAAGATAAGAAGCCCGAGATGATATATTTTGGAGGCATCTATCCGGAGACAGGACTTCTTGTAAAACAGGCACGGGAGATAAATGTCGCAGTTCCTTTTATGAGCGGCGACGGCAGTATAGACCCGAAGTTTGTTGAGATTACAGGAGATAAGGCTGCTGAGGGGACATATCTTACCTTCAGTCCAGACCCAAAGAATATCCCTGCTGCAAAGGGCTTTATAGAGAAGTATAATGCTAAGTTCGGCGAATTAGGGCCGTATTCTGTATATGCCTATGATGCGATAAATATACTGCTCACTGCCATAAAGGAGGCAGGGATAACGGATGGAAAGGCTGTTATTGAGAAACTGCATTCGATGGAGTTTTCAGGAGCCCTTGGAAAGATAAAGTTTACCGATAAAGGAGATGTGACAGGCTCTCCGTATGTTATCTGGATTACAAAAAACGGCAAATTCGAGGAGTACTGGAAGCCGTAAATTTGACTTTGTATTCACCGAAAAATTATAATTTCTATTCGATAATTTTTCATGGAGGTTTTAAAAATGGGCACATATACGACATATAATCCGCATAAAGGCAGAAGGAAGAAGACCCACGGCTTCCTTACCCGCATGAGCACAAACGGCGGCAGGAAGATCTTGAAAAACAGAAGGGCAAAGGGAAGAAAGCGTATGGCTGGATAAGTAAAAAGTAGAAAGTGAGAAGTAGGGAAGTAAAAATTAAGGAATTGAAAACTCTAATAATTGCCTTTATAAGACTGTATAGATACATTATTTCTCCTGTTCTCCCTAACAGTTGCAGGTTTGCACCAACTTGTTCTGAATATTCAATGGAGGCAGTAGATAAGTACGGGGCATTAAAGGGAAGCTATCTTTCATTGAGAAGGATATTGAAGTGCCATCCGTTCCATCCCGGCGGATATGACCCTGTAGAGTGAAAAATGCAAAAACCAAAAATCAGAATTCAAAATTAAGGAACATCTATCATGGATAAAAAAATGCTGTTGGCCATAATCCTCTCTATCGCGATACTGATAACCTATCAGTATTTTTTTGTGAAGCCTGTGCCGCAGGAAAAGGCTATTCAAGAGACTGTCAGAGAAGAAAGCAAAGGCACACAACCAATTCCAAAGGCAGCTTTAACTCCGATGCCTAAGACAGAAATATCAGTAGCCGAAAAAGAGGTAAGGGTAGAGAGCGACCTTTATACTGCTGTTTTTACATCAAAGGGCGGAACAATAAAGAGCATAGAGCTCAAGAAATATAAGGATAAAAACAACAGACCAATTATATTAAAGGGCGATGATGTGCTTCCTCCTTTATCCATAGGTGCTGATGATGGATTTCAGTTTTCGAAGGTTAATTTTTCTGTTCAGGACAAAGATGTAAAACTTGGCCCTTCTTTGAATACAGCAGCGCTGACTTTTGAATATTCTTCCAAAGAGCATTCCATCCGCAGGACCTACACATTCAAAAATAATGACTATGGAATTGACTTGAAAGATGAAGTGAGCGGATTGAGTTCCTACTGGTTAGCGCTCGGAAAGGATTTCGGAATTTATGATAAAGACAGTTCTGTCCATTTCGGCCCTGTTATCCTGAAGGATGCTGAGAGGATGGAATTCGTGGCTAAAAAACTTACAGAGCCAAAGAGCTTTAAAGAGGGAATAAAGTGGGTTGCACAGGAGGACAAATATTTCTTCTCGTCCATTGTCCCTAAAGGGCAGATAGAAGAGGCAAAGGCATGGAACAAAAATGGCGATGCATTAACAGCCATCAAGCTTTCAGGCGGTGTCAATAATTATTTTCTATATGCAGGGCCAAAGGAATATGATGCCCTTAAGAAATACGGCTCCGGCCTTGAGCACATAGTTGATTTCGGCTTCTTCTCTATACTGGCAAGGCCTTTGTTCTGGATACTTAAGGTATTTTATAACATATCCCACAACTACGGTATTGCAATTATAATACTCACCATACTCGTCAGGATTCCATTTATACCTCTAATCAATAAGGGACAGAAGTCCATGAAGAAACTTCAGGATATTCAGCCAAAGATGGCCGAGGTAAAGGAAAAATATAAGAATGACCCTCAGAGGATGCAGAGGGAGACAATGGAGCTGTACAAGAAACACAAGGTAAACCCTGTTGGCGGTTGTCTTCCGATGCTCCTTCAGATACCTGTCTTTTTTGCGCTTTACAAAGTCCTTTTGATAGCCATAGAGCTGAGAGGTGCGCCTTTTATGTTGTGGATACATGACCTGTCAGCAAAAGACCCGTATTATATATTGCCCATAATTATGGGAGCGACAATGGTAATACAGCAGAAGATGACGCCTTCGACAATGGAGCCAACACAGCAGAAGATTATGATGATAATGCCTGTGGTCTTTACCTTTATGTTCCTGACCTTCCCGTCAGGTCTTGTCCTCTACTGGCTTGTGAACAATGTCCTGAGCATCGGCCAGCAGTTTTACATGAATAAGAAGTTAGCAAAACAGCCTGCGTAACGTTCTTGTTATCTGGCGCTGCTGGAACACCTATCCAATTCAAGAAGCAAGACCTGACCCTTTTGTCTTAAAATTGAAAAGGGGTTTTTAGACAAGCTCCACATCCCTATGATTACGGATCATGGTCCATTGTCAAATTTTTCTGAAAATTCAACCATTTGTTATAATAAATAATTATGAACTCTCTTGATGACACGATAGTTGCCATATCAACCCCTATCGGTGAAGGGGGCATAGGGATTGTGCGCCTGAGCGGCAGGGATGCAATTACAATTGCCGATAAAATATTTTTCTCTCCAAAAGGCAAGAAACTTAAAGATGCAAGATCCCACACTGTTGTTTACGGCTTTATCATTGACTCTTCCAAAAAAGAAAGAATTGATGAAGTCCTTGTCACTGTTATGCAAGCTCCCGGGACATATACAAGAGAGGATGTGGTTGAGATTAACTGCCACGGCGGGATGTTTCCCTTGCGTGCAACTCTTCAACTGCTTTTAAAAGAAGGCGCAAGGCTTGCAGAGCCTGGCGAGTTCACAAAAAGGGCATTTCTGAACGGCAGGATAGACCTGTCTCAGGCAGAGGCTGTTATCGATGTGATAAGGGCAAAGACAGAGCAGGCAGAAAGGCTTGCTTTAAATCAGCTTGAGGGAAGGCTTTCTGCAAGGATAACGGATATAAGGGATAGAGTCACAGAGCTCTGCACATATATAGAGGCGTATATAGATTTTCCTGAGGATGAGATTGAAGTGATTGAAAAAGGCGGGATGATTAATTCCATGCAATCCGTTGAGCAGGAACTCCTGAATCTCTCAAAGGGATACGATGAGGGGAGGTTTTTTAGGGAAGGCGTTTCTACTGCAATCGTTGGCAAGCCAAATGTCGGGAAGTCATCACTTTTAAATGCCCTGCTCCAAAAGGACAGGGCAATAGTCACTGAGATCCCCGGAACAACGAGAGACATAATAGAGGATTACCTGAACATCAATGGACTGCCCTTGAGAATTATGGATACTGCAGGCATAAGGGAAACGCACGACCTTGCAGAGATTGAGGGTGTAAAGAGAAGCCTCAGGGCAATCGAGGGATCTGACATTGTCATAGCTGTTTTCGATGCAGGCAGATCTTTTGATGAAGCTGATACAGAGGTGATCGAAAAGGTAAAAGATAAAAGGGCAGTGATTGTAATTAATAAATCCGATGTAGAGAGTCCAGCCTTTAGCCTTCAACCTTCAGCCTTTGGCCTTCAGCCTGTTGTGAAGGTATCTGCACTAAAGAACGAGGGCATTGATGATTTAAAGGATGCAATCTATTCCATTTGCATATCATATGGTGGCGCTTCAGGCGTAGAAGATGTTCTTATAACAAACATCAGGCACAAGCAATCCATAGACATGGCATTGAAATCCCTTAAAGAGGCAGAGGATGCCTTGCAAAGAAACGAGCCACTTGAGGTTATTGCACTTTTTCTTCGTGAGTCCCTCGACAGCCTCGGAGAGATCATCGGCGCAGTTACCACCGATGACATCCTGAATCGGATATTCAGCGAGTTCTGTATAGGGAAATAAGCTAATACTTAACATTGCGGCGCGGCTGGATTGAAACAAAATTTCCGGGTTCTCAGTAGGGGGGCAGGTAACGCCCTGCCCCCCTCATTTGCATTTAAATCGACTCCTTACTTCTGCACTGGTGCAGGTGCCAAGTTTATCTTTGCGAGCGCATCCTTATTTATCTCTATCTTGTGCTTTTTCTTAAGACTTTCTATGAACTTGTCAAAGCCTTCTCTCTGTTTTTCAGCAGTCAGCCTCTGACCGATAAGCCCTTTTACTTTATCAAAGTCTAAAATGGCGCCCTTTGCATCCGTAACTTTGATTATATGTATGCCGTCTTTGAGTCTTATCGGCATGCTTATTTCGCCTTTTTTCAGTCTGAAGGCAACATCTTCCAGTTCAGGCTTCATCTCACCTCTTTTGAAATTGCCGAGGTCTCCGCCTGACTTTGCAGATGTCTTATCGAGGGATACCTCAGAAGCAATCTTTGCAAAGTCCTCACCCTTTTTGAGTCTTTCATATACCTTTCTTGCATCATCTTCTGTCTTTACAACTATATGGCTCAATCTAACCTGGTTGTTCACCACGAAGTCATCTTTGTGCTTGTCATAATAATCTTTTACATCTTTATCTGTAACCTTTGCTGCCTTTTCTATCTCTTTTTCTAAAATCTGATTGATCAATGTAATCTTCTTGAATTCTTCAACTTTTTTCTGAAACTCCTTGTTTTTATCAAGGCCCTTGTTTTTTGCCTCAAGATAAAGCAGTTCCTTCTTTACCAGTTCATCCACAAACCTTGCTGTTCCTTCCGGTCCCTGAAAAAAGTCTTTTGCCATACCAGGGAGCGTATTCATTTCTGCCTGCACATCCTCCTGAGTGAGTACAGTGCCGTCTATTTTTGCCACATAGCCGCCCTTTTGTCCGCCCTCCTTTGCGCACGAGGTTATGAAAACAAGGGCAATAAGCACCAATAAAAATCTTCTCATTCCGACTCTCCTTTTTTAATTTTTAAGTTTTATGAATGTAACATATTTGAAAAACAAAAGTAAAAAACTATATCCTAAGATTATGAAAAAGGTAATAGTAGGCATGAGCGGAGGCGTGGATTCATCTGTTACGGCTCATCTCTTGAAAGAGCAGGGCTATGAAGTCGAGGGTGTGAGCTTTATCCTTTATGAGGCAAGACTGAAAAATACATTTACAGGATGCTGCTCCATCGAGGCCATAAATGATGCAAGAAGGACTGCTGAGCATATGGGTGTGAGGCATACTGCGGTGGATTTGAGAGATGAGTTCATGGAGAGGGTTATAGAGCCCTTTATTGAAGCGTATTCAAGAGGAATCACTCCGAATCCATGCATCCTCTGTAACAAATACATAAAATTCCCATATCTTTTAAAAATTGCCGATGAAAAGGGCGCTGATTTTATTGCAACCGGACATTATGCGAGGGTAGAGACAAGTCAGGAGTCAGAAGTCAGGAGTCAGAAGTTTTTTTTGAAAAAAGGCATTGACCCTAAAAAGGACCAGTCATATGTGCTTTATGTTTTAAGGCAGGAGGAATTAAATCGCCTTAAACTGCCACTTGGAGATAAAACAAAAGATGAGGTAAGGGAGATTGCGAGAGGGCTGAATCTCCCTGCTGCAAAGAGGCCTGAGAGTCAGGAGATATGCTTTATAGAGGACAGGAATTATTTCAAGTTTTTAGAGAATATCACAGAATCTAAAGAAGGCCCAATCATTGATATAGAGACAGGCAAGGTTCTTGGCAGCCACAAAGGAATACACTTATATACCATCGGACAGAGAAAGAGGCTTGGCATCGCAACAGGGAGGCCTTTGTTTGTAGCGAAAATGGACCCTGCAAAGAATGTCATTTATGTTGGACCGAGGGAAGCGGCAATGATGAGGGAATTCGAGGTGGAGGATATTAATTGGCTTAGCCCGCAAGAGGGACTATGTCCCCCTTGCGAAATCTCCCTAACAGAAAAGGGGGCTCGTGGGGGAAACAAAGTTTTCCCCACGCATTTCAGGGCTACTGTCAAAGTAAGGTCGATCATGAAGGATGAGCCGGCAACTATTATTGTTCATAGCGGAAATAAAGTCAGAGTTGTTTATGACGAATCCCAGTGGGCGCCGGCACCCGGCCAGAGTGCGGTTTTTTATGACGGAGAGATGGTTGTGGGCGGAGGGGTTATATGCTGATATTTACTGACTATTTGTGTTATTTTAAAAGATAAAACTCTGGAGAAGGTGTAATGGCTGGCCAAACAATAGGAAAAGTCGTCTCTATAAATATCAGCGAAAAAAAAGGTGTAAGGAAGAAGCCTGTTGATGAGGCGGTCATAAATGAAAATTCCGGTATTGAAGGAGATGCTCACGCCTCGTCTCAATGGCACAGGCAGGTTAGCCTGCTTGCACTCGAAAGCATTAAGAAGATGCAATCGATGGGGCTCGATGTAAAGCCAGGAGATTTTGCAGAGAATATAACCACTGAGGGCGTTGACCTCATTTCCCTTCCCATCGGCACAAGGATGAAGATCGGAAGCGATGTCGTAGGAGAGGTCAGCCAGATAGGCAAGGAATGCCATAACAGGTGCGCAATATATTATCAGGCCGGGGATTGCGTCATGCCTAAAGAGGGTATATTCATAAAGATACTCAAAGGCGGCAGAATCAGGAATGGAGATGGGATATCCATTATGATGAGGAAGTCGGCGGAAGACTATTGTTGACCAGCAGATGATAACCGTTGCAGTCCTTACATTGAGTGATAAAGGGTCAAAAGGAGAAAGAGAAGATAAGAGCGGGCCAACTATTGCTGGAGCTATTAAAGGATTTGGCGAGGTCAAATATTACGATATACTGCCTGACGAAAGGGATTTGATAAGGCAGAGACTCTTGGAATATGTTAATAAGGTTGACCTTATCCTTACCACAGGCGGCACTGGGCTTTCTCCGAGGGATGTCACTCCAGAGGCGACGATGGATGTTATAGAGAGAGAGATCCCCGGCATAGCAGAGGCGATGAGGATGGAAGGTCTGAAAAAGACAAACAGGGCAATGCTTTCGAGGGCTGTTGCAGGAGTGAGGGGACAGACCCTAATAATAAACCTTCCGGGCAGTCCGACTGCTGTTAAAGAGAATTTAGAGGTAATCCTTGATGTAATACCTCATGCAATAGAAAAAATAAAAGGCAGTACGGAGGAGTGCGCAAGATGAATGATGTATCTTTTACATTGGCATTTTTTGCAGGAGTATTGTCATTTCTTTCACCATGTGTTTTACCCCTTGTTCCTGCATACGTCTCATTTATAACAGGGCTCTCCATTGATGAACTTAAATCCTCTCCGCGTATAACAAAGACAATAGCCATGACTATGCCAAATACAATAGCCTTTATTATAGGGTTCTCAACCATATTTATATCATTGGGTGCATCTTCGTCATTGTTCGGAAGCCTTCTTCTGAAATATCAGGATTATCTGAGGATTGCAGGCGGAATTCTAACCATAATATTCGGTCTGTTCATAGCAGGATTCATAAAGCTCGATTTTCTTATGAGGGAAAAGAGGTTTCATATAAGCAAAGGGCCTGCAGGCTATCTCGGAGCCTTCTTTATAGGCATGAGCTTCGCAGCAGGATGGACTCCCTGCATCGGCCCAATTCTCGGCACTATCTTAATTTATGCAAGCTCACAAGCATCTGCATTGTATGGTTTGAAACTCCTTGCTGTATATTCCCTTGGGCTTGCCATACCATTCATACTGGCAACCCTTGCCATAAATGTATTTTTCACTTACACAAGAAAGATTCACAAATTCATGAAGGTAATAATGGTGGTGAGCGGCCTGATTTTAATTATCTTTGGGATTATGCTTTTGACGAACAAGATGGGACAGTTGTCGGCGCTATTCCCTGACATTGGAATTAAATTTTGAGGGATTATGCAAGACAAATATAATCCCGAAGAAATAGAGATGAAGTGGCAGAAATATTGGGCTGAAAGAAGACTCCACAAGACCCCCCCTACACCCCCCCTTAATAAGGGGGGGCAAGGGGGGGTAGAGAAATTCTACTGCCTTGAGATGTTCCCGTATCCTTCAGGCAAAATTCACATGGGTCATGTCAGGAATTATGCCATTGGCGATGTTATTGCGAGGTACAAGCGGATGTGCGGCTTTAATGTCCTGCATCCGATGGGATGGGATGCCTTTGGCCTTCCTGCAGAGAATGCGGCAATAAAGCACGGCGTCCATCCGGCAAAATGGACATACGAAAACATAGAGTACATGAAGAAGCAGCTTGACCGCATGGGGTTGAGCTATGACTGGGATAGGGAAGTAACAACATGCAGCCCCGAGTATTATAAGTGGAATCAGTGGTTCTTTCTGAAGCTTTATGAGAAGGGGCTTGCTTATAAAAAGGCGTCTTTTGTGAATTGGTGCCCTTCATGCGTTACTGTCCTTGCCAATGAGCAGGTGATTGACGGCAAGTGCTGGAGGTGCGACAGCACTGTTGTCCAGAAGGAGCTTGAGCAGTGGTTCTTTAAAATCACCCATTATGCAGAGGAATTGCTTCAGGGATGCGATGAACTCACAGGCTGGCCAGAGCGTGTTGTTGCCATGCAGAAGAACTGGATAGGTAAGAGCGAGGGTGTTGAGGTGGATTTTCCCATAAACGGAACTGATGAAAAATTAAGGATATACACAACAAGGCCTGACACACTCTTTGGCGTTACCTATATGTGTATTGCGCCGGGGCATCATTTGGCAGAAAAATTGGTTGGGGATAAGAGTAAGCTTGAAGTCGTAAAAGCCAAATACGGCAAGATGGAGGATAAGGAAGGCCTCTTTACAGGGCATTATGCCACTAACCCATTGACAGATGAAAAGATACCTATATATGTGGCTAATTTTGTATTAATGGAATACGGCACCGGAGCCATCATGTCCGTCCCTGCCCATGACCAGAGGGATTTTGAGTTTGCTGAAAAATACGGACTTCCGATAAAGGTTGTAATAGTGTCGGAAGATCGGTCAGCGGTTAGCAGTCAGCAGCCAGCGGAACAACTAAAAGAAGCTTATGAAGAGGAAGGAGTACTGATTAATTCAGGACAGTTCAGCGGATTGAAGAGCGCTGATGCAAAGAGAGAGATTGGAAAATATATAGAAGAAAAAGGATTTGGCAAGAGGACTCTAAATTACAAGCTCCGTGATTGGGGAATATCAAGACAGAGATACTGGGGAACGCCAATCCCGATAATTTATTGCGATAAGTGCGGCGTTGTGCCTGTGCCAGAAAAAGACCTTCCTGTAATTCTGCCGGAAGATGTGAAATTCACAGGAAAAGGAGGCTCACCCCTTTTAGAATCAGAGCCATTCCTCAGAGTCAAATGCCCGAAGTGCGGAGGAGCCGCTCGTAGAGAGACAGACACCATGGATACATTTGTGGATTCTTCATGGTATTTTGTGGCTTATTGCCTTGGTAAAAATAAAATTGCTTTTAACTCCCATCTCAAAACTCCCAGCTCCGAACTCAATTACTGGATGCCTGTTGACCAGTACATCGGCGGAATCGAACACGCAGTGCTTCATCTTTTGTATTCGAGATTTTTTACAAAGGGCATGAGAGACCTCGGCATTGTTAATGTTGGCGAGCCTTTCAAAAACCTGCTCACACAGGGAATGGTATGCAAAGAGACATGGAGATGTCCTGAGCACGACTGGCTCTTCCCTGAAGAGGTTAAGGATGGAAGGTGTATGCGCTGCGGAAAAGAGGCCGAAAAAGGAAGGGTCGAAAAGATGTCCAAATCAAAGAAGAATGTCATAGACCCCGATGCACTTATTAAAAAATACGGTGCTGATACAATGAGGCTTTTCTCCCTCTTCGCTGCGCCGCCTGAGAGGGATCTTGAATGGTCTGATAAGGGAGTGGAAGGTGCATACAGGTTTCTGAGTAAGGTGTGGGGAATAGTATATAAATACAAGGGGCAAGAAACAAGTATTCCTATTGCCTATAACCTATCGCCTATAGCCTCGTCTTTGTTGAGAAAGACCCATCAGACTATCAGAAAGGTGACGGATGATATAGAAAAGGATTATCATTTTAATACAGCAATTGCTGCATTTATGGAGCTTGTTAATGAAATGTCTTCTTTCAATGCAGAAACGGAGGAGGACCGGGCTGCTCTCGGCTTTGCTGTAAAAAGTACATTGCTGATGCTTGCCCCTTTTGTACCCCATTTTTCTGAGGAACTATGGGAGGTAATGGGGGAGGCAACAGGTGAAAAAAGCAGCATATTCGAACATCAGTGGCCTGCATGGGACGAAGAACTTGCAAAGGAAGAAGAGATAGAGCTTGTGGTTCAGGTAAATGGGAAGCTTAGGGCAAAGATACTTGTGCCTGCAGGATTGTCAGATGATGACGCAAAACAAAGGGCATTACAAGAGCAGAGGGTAAAGGAAATGCTTGACGGCAAACAGATAAAAAAGGTTGTTGTCGTAAAGGGCAAACTGGTGAATATAGTAATAGGCTAAAGGCAACAGGCGAATGAAGAATTCAAAATTTAAAATAATTCTATATGTCAGGCACGGCTCAAAGACTTTAAAAAGTGTTGGTTTAAATGTATATGAGAGATAATAGATGCATTATCCAACAAATATCCAATGTAGTAGATGACAGATACAGGATAAATGTTTTTACAAGTGCGTGGTTTAAAGTCTTTTCGCCGCACCTGACATATATTTCTGAATTAAAATCTCTCAAATTGAGTAAAATTTTATTACTGTTCACTGTTCACTGTTTACTGTTTACTTTATCAGGCTGCGGTTATACAATCCAGACAAAGGCTAACCTCCCATTTGATACCATATCTGTCGGGAATATAGAAAACAAGACCCTTGAGCCTAAACTGCAGGACAGATTCAACAGGCAGCTTGCAGAGACATTTGCAGAATACGGCTTCAGTGTGAGATCTTCTGCAAGATACAGGCTTGAAGGGGAGATAACAAGGTTTGAGTTAACGCCACTGGTTGAGCAGAATCTCGTGGCAACGCAATACGAGGTTGTCATAAAGGCAAACTTCAGGCTTATGGATACAGCAATCGGCAGGTCGGTTCCCCTTGTGGCAGGAAGCCCGTTTATCACTTATTTCAGCTCCGCGGACAAACTCGAAAATGTTCTTGCACAAAAGGAGCTTTCGACGAACAGCGCATTGAAAAACCTGTCGCAGGAGGTTGTTAGGATTATAACTTATAATACCCCAAAAAACTTTGCATATTTATTATTTGCAGTTTCTGATATAAAGGACTTAAACGGTCTGGTACTCAGGCTTAGAGATGTCGAGAACCCTGTAGCGGTATATTTACGAGGCCAATTCTCTCAGAATACGCGCCAGATGTTAATTGATTATGATGGGTCAAAGGCTGCATCCGACAAGCTTAAAACTGCCCTTGTCGATGAACTAAATGCTGTGATGCAGGGCGCTTCTATTTTTGATGAAAAGCGTTTTGCTGCTGTTGTTCTGAGAGATGAGACGCTGAAGCTGGTCAAGCAGAACCCCGGCGGCATAGAGCGTATCCGTTTAAACAGGTTGCTGCTCGAAGATGCCTGTCCTGACGAGATATCAAGGCTCCAGAAAATTCCTGAAAGGCAGAAATAAATGAGCATCAAGCAATTCCAGCAGGAGCTTTCGAAGGGTTTCCCATCGCATGCATATCTGTTTAATTCCTCAGAGGCCTTTCTGCTCTATGAAGTATTGTCAATAATAAAAGAAAAGCACCATGCCGATGCATTTAACTTCGATGTGTTTGATATTAAATCGCCTGATGACAGCAAGCCGATAGAGCAGATTGTAGACATCCTGAATACCTTACCATTCTTATCTGAAAGAAGGATAATTGTTATCGAGAACATCAATAAGCTTTCTAAAAAGGATTCAAAGAAACTTGAAGGGTATCTGTCTAATCCATCGGGCACCTCTCTCTTGGTAATGCTGTTTGAAGGCACATCTCCAAAGCTCTTTGATGCGTCTGTTATTAAAAATGTGAAGGTTATCGGCCTTAATGTGCAGGAAAAGGATATTCCGTTATGGATAAAGGATAGGGCTAAGAGAAAAGGCATAGAGTTTACGGACAGGGCAGTGAATTATCTAATCAGTTGTGCCGGCACGGACCTCGGGATGCTTTATGCAGAGATAGAGAAATTTTCACCATGGAACACTGCCAAGGTCGATATTGATGATGTTAGGGGTATGGTTTATGCGGGGGCCGAATACAGCGCCTTTGACCTTGTGGATGCCCTTAAAAAGAGAAAAGCAGGAGAGGTTTTCAGGATATTCGAAAATGTAAACAAGAATATGGAGATGCAGATGCTGCTCGGTGCGCTAAATTATCAGTATGCGAGTTTTCGGTCTAAGTCCCATCATAAGGATGAAAGGTTTTTTCAGAGAGTTTTTAAGCTGCTGCACGAAGCGGACGCCTCTATCAAGACATCCCACAATTATGTCATGGAAGACCTTCTGGTCAAACTGCTGAAATTATAGCTGGCATGCATACGGGAAAAAGCCTTACAAATGCACGATTGGGTTTGAATAAACATGCAACTCTTTATCGCTAAAGAGTGTCTTTTTCCCGCACGCATGCCAGCTTCTATAAATTTATTAAGCAGAAAGTGCAGCGTTTGCCTTCGTTGTGATTCTTGAGATTTTTCTTGATGCTGTGTTTTTGTGGATGATCCCTTTAGATGCAGCGCTGTTTATTGTCTTGATGGTCTCTTTTAATATCTTGTCGATATCATCCTTGTTTTTTGACGGAAGCGCTGTCTCTAACTTGGTTATGAATGTCTTGATCTTTGTCTTTGCAGACTGGTTGCGAAGACCGTGTTTCTCAGCCTGCCTTGCCCTTTTAAGGGTTGATAAATCCTTTTTAGGTGCTGCTTTGCCTGCCAATTTTATCCTCCATTAGAAAACATTTAGCTGACAGCTAATAGCTGAAAGCCTTTAAAAATAGCATAAATCTTAACAGAAAATCAATATTTATGCTAAAATTGCTGGATATGAAATACAGACATATAGATTTAGACGGGCTTAAGACATATTCTATCAAGGACAGGAGCAGTAAGGTCTCCGTAGATGAATCAGCTAAGCCTCACAAAAAAGGCAAGCTATTCAGAGAGTTTGTTGATAGCCTTCCTGACTTCCTTGCCGTAAAGGATTTGAAGGCTGTTGTGCAGGCTGTTGCTAAGGCGCACAGAAACAAAAGGCCTGTTATTCTCGGCATGGGCGCCCACTCTATCAAGGTAGGACTGTCGCCATTGATTATTGATCTTATGCAAAAAGGCGTGATAACAGCGATTGCTACCAATGGCGCATGCATAATCCATGACTTTGAGATTGCTTATATAGGGCAGACATCGGAGGATGTTGCCCGTGAGTTGTGCACAGGCTCTTTTGGAATGGCAAAAGAGACAGGTCAGATGCTGAATAATGCTATTAATAATGGGGTGAAGAATGGTCATGGGATAGGCCGCTCTGTCGGAGAATTTATTGAAAAGTCTGACTTTGCCTTTAAAGATAAAAGCATATTCAGGACAGTATATGCCCTTGATATTCCTGCTACAGTACATGTAGCAGTCGGCTCGGACATTATACACATGCACCCCGAGGCTGATGGAGGCTCTATCGGAGAAGGAAGTCTCAGGGACTTCAGGCTTTTTACTTCGGTGGTTGCCGACCTTGAAGGCGGTGTTTATATAAATCTGGGCTCTGCAGTTGTACTCCCGGAGGTCTTTTTGAAGGCGCTGACGATAGCGAGGAACCTTGGGAATAGAGTTGAAGAATTCACGACAGTGAATATGGACTTTATCCAGCATTACAGGCCCCGTGAGAATGTGCTCAGGAGGCCTACTATGATAAAGGGGCAGTGTTTTGCGCTTACAGGGCATCATGAGATAATGTTTCCATTGCTTTGCGCAATGATAATCGAGGAGCTTTGATTGTTGATGCACATAGTGTGGCTGGATTTCAGCAAGATTGAATTAGTCCTTTGTGCTTTCTTAAGGTAAAACAGAATACAATGCCATTATCAGTAAAAGGGATGGGGACAGGGCGTTACCTGCCCCCACTGAGAACCCAGACAATCTTGCTGAAATCCAGCCACACTATGTGCATTGTTTATCAATAAGGGGCGATAGATGAATGTCATAGTTGATGAAGACAAATGTATAGGCTGCGGAAGGTGCGAGGAGATATGTCCTGCTGTTTTTCACATGAATGAGGCAATAGGCAAGTCTGAGGTTATAGACCCGGAGGCTTGCGAATTTGTTGGCTGCTGCGAGGCTGCCGAGGAGAACTGTCCTGTTGAGGCTATAATACTGGAAGAATGACTGTAAAGGAATTTGTTAAGGCATGGCCTATTCTGAAAAGGCAGGTGAAGAGCCTTCATGTCCCGTGGCTCGAAAACCTTGCATCTTTTGACAGAGATCCCTTCAAGATATTGATTTCGTGCATTTTGAGCTTGAGGACTCAGGACAGGACAACAGGAAAGGCATCGGAAAGGCTTTTTGAGCTTGCATCCAACCCTGAATCTATGTCAAGGCTTTCTGTTAAAACAATAGAAAAGGCTATTTACCCGGTGGGGTTTTACAGGGTCAAGGCAGGCAGGATTAAAGGCATCAGCAAAGGAATCGTTGAAAAATACAAATCAAAGGTTCCTGATACCATTGAAGAATTACTGAAACTGGAAGGGGTTGGAAGAAAGACAGCCAATCTTGCACTAACCCTCGGATATAATAAAGACGGCATTTGTGTGGATACACATGTGCATAGGATAGTTAATAGGTGGGGGCTTATCAAAACAAAAAATCCTACCGAGACGGAATTCAGTCTTAGAAAGACATTGCCCAGAAAATACTGGAAGGATCTGAACGGTATGCTTGTTGCCTTTGGACAGGGAGTTTGCAAACCAATATCCCCGATTTGTTCTAAGTGTAATATGAACATTTTTTGTGATAAAATCGGGGTCAATGTGAGCAGATAAAAAAAGCCCTCCCTGGGGGGAAGGGAGGGCTTATATATGTTCCAGGGCAAAGGGGGAGTTTACCCTGGAGGGGGTATGTCTGTGCGGGAAGGGAGGGTAAATCATCCCGCACAGGCTGATTAACCTTTTAAGTCTTAATGCCGTAAAGCAGCATATCAAATATTGTCTTTGACAGCCTCTTCGTCTCGATATTGCCGCTGATTGCGGATTTAATCATTCCGAGAATTACTTCTGAAATAGTCTGTATATCCAAATCTTTTCTGAAATGCCCTTCTGAGACCCCTTTGTTTAATATGGAGTGAAGGAGGTCCTTTACGGAGCATGTTTTCTCATAGCAGTTCTTCAGTTTGTTTGAGAGAAGCTTTCCTTCCTCCCTCCTGAGCACCTCAAAAAAATCTTTCTTTTCGCTAAAAAAGGCAGCAAGGCTGTTAATGAATAATTTTAGGTTTTCGATGGCGTTCTCGCTGGATTCTGCCTTGAGTCTCATAAGCAGGTTGTCAAGTCCATCCTGAAGGAGCGCTACATAGAGATCTTCTTTTGACCTGAAGTGGTTATAGAGGGTCCCTTTCGCAACCCGTGCCCTTTTGGCAATATCATCCATCACGACCATATGGTATGGCCTTTTGGAAAAGAGCTCTGTGGCAGCTCCCAGTATGGAATCTCTTTTGACGAACATAAAATAATTATACTGACCGGTCAGTCAGATGTCAAGTAGTTTCGAAAGAATGATACTATGAGATTGCAAAATCATTTTTAGGCTATAAAAATTAACGATTAAAGGGATTAATCAAGGGCAAATATTGTATTAATGCCGGTGGGGAGGGTCGAACTCCCACGGGGTTGCCCCCAACGGATTTTGAGTCCGTCGCGTCTGCCAATTCCACCACACCGGCGATGCAAAATAGTATAACATAATTACGATGACGGCTCTATGTGAACCACCACATCCACAACCTCTGAGATTCTGCTCTTTATCTCCTTTTCCACGGCCTCTGCAATTCTGTGGGCATTTTCTACTGAAAGGGATGGGTCAACGAGGATATGCAGGTCAATGAATACATGGCTCCTTGTACCCCTTGTCCTGATTTCGTGGCATTCCATAACGCCATTGACACTGCAAGCAATCTCTTTAATAATCGATGTGTCCATCTGGGTCCTGTCCACGAGTGTTTCTGTGGATTCCCTGATTATGTCTATGCCTGCCTTTGCAATGAAGATTCCTACTACTGCCCCTGCGATCGGGTCTGCAATGGGAAAACCCAATTTTATAAAGACAAGGCTGACTATAACGCCTAAGGATACATAGATGTCGCTTTTTGTATGCCGCGAGTCCGCAATCAGGAATTCGCTGCTCAGCTTTTCTCCCTTTTGTTTCTCATAGACAGAGACGAATATGTTTATAATAAGTGTAATCACCATTACAAAAAAGCTTGCTGTGGTGATTGTTGTCTCGTGCCTGCCTGTTAATGATTCATAGACTTTTTTGAATACCTCAAAGCATGTGAACAGCATCAGAAGTCCAACAAAGATGGTAAAAACTGTTTCGTATTTTCTGTGCCCGTAGGGATGCTTTTCATCAGGCGGATGCGAAGCGATGTAGATGCCGATCAGTCCCACGATGTTTGATACGCCGTCAAATAGGGAGTGAAAGCCGTCAGAAAATATGGAAATCGAGCCCGTGATATAGCCGTAAAAGACCTTTGCCACAGACACGAGTATGTTCAATGCAAAGGTGATTAATAATACCTTTCTTATCTCGGATGTCCGGTCCATAACATTTTAAAATGGAGTATTGGAGTGTTGGAGTATTGTGAAAAACATCACTCCATTACTCCATCACTCCAACTCGTAGTATTTTCTCCCAATGCTTTTTAAATTGACCGAATGTCCCGCTGTTTATAGCCTCTCTCATCTTCCCGAAAAAGTCGAGATAAAAATAGAGATTATGGATCGTATTCAGCCTCATGGAGAGGATCTCCTTTGAAAGGAAAAGGTGTCTGAGATATGCTCTTGAATAGTTCCTGCATGTATAGCAATTGCAATCAGGGTCTAAAGGTTTAGGGTCGGACTTGAACTCCGTTCTCTTTATGCTTATTCTTCCCCTGCTTGTAAATAGGGTGCCGTTTCTTGCGTTCCTTGTGGGCATCACGCAGTCAAACATGTCAAAGCCGTTTTCAACAGCAACCAGCACATCCAGCAGGTCTCCAACACCCATTAAATATCTCGGTTTATCGGCAGGCATTAATGGGGTTATAAAATCTATTATCTCATACATCTCTTCCTTTGACTCTCCAACACTTAATCCGCCTGCTGCGTATCCGTCAAAGCCTATCTCCATAAGCTCTTCAAGGCTTTTCTTTCTGAGGTCTTTATACATTCCGCCCTGGATGATGCCAAACAAAGCCTGCGAAGACATTACCCCCCCTTCTCCCCCCCTTCCTAAGGGGGGGACTGGGGGGGTGGATTTTTCAAGGTATTCCTTACACCTCCCCGCCCATTTTGTCGTTAGCTCAAGGGATTTTACAGCATAGTCGTATTCTGCAGGATAGGGCGTGCATTCATCGAATGCCATTGCAATGTCAGAGCCAAGCATTGCCTGTATCTCCATTGCCTTTTCAGGACTTAAAAAATGGAGGGAGCCGTCTATGTGGGACCTGAATTCGACGCCGTCTTCCGTGATCCTTCTCAATGAAGAAAGGCTGTAAACCTGAAAACCGCCGCTGTCTGTGAGTATCGGGCCGCTCCAGTTGATGAATTTATGAAGCCCTCCCAGTTGGTGGATTATCTCGTGTCCCGGTCTGAGATATAGATGATATGTATTGCTCAGGATGATTTCAGCGCCTATCTCTCTTAATTCTTCGGGAGACATGGCTTTTACAGTCCCCTGTGTGCCAACAGGCATGAATGCAGGAGTGTGAACAATGCCGCGGCGGGTCTCTATCACACCTGTCCGTGATTTATTATCAGAATTTTTCAGCGAAAATTTCATTGAATCTGAATTTTATTCTATCGGCAGATAGATTGTAAATGTGGAGCCCTTATCCGGAAGGCTCTCTGCTGTTACATATCCATGGTGGGCCTTTATTATCGAATACACAGTCGCAAGCCCCAATCCGGTTCCTTTGTCAACAGGCTTTGTTGTGAAGAATGGCTCAAAGATATGGGTTAATGTATTTTCATCCATGCCTATTCCCGTGTCTGATATCAGGATCGTTACATATTTGCCGGGCTTGAGATAATGGTATTGGACATTTCCTTTAGTAATATTTGTCATAAATGTTCTAATGTCGAGTCTCCCACCATCCGGCATGGCATCCTTGCTGTTGAGGCAGATGTTTAAAAGCGCCTGCTCAAGCTGCAATACATCCCCTTGGATTGGCGGCAGACCCTCATGCATATCGGTAGTAATTTCTATGCTCTTCGGGAACATGCCTGAAAGAAGTCTCTGAAGCTCTGCTATTAATTTATTGATGTCGATAGGTATGACTGACTCTTTTTCCAGCATCCTTTTTCTTGACAGGCCTGCCAAATCCCTCGCAAGCCCGCTTGCCTTCTGGGCAGAAGACTCGATAGTTCTTGTGTATTTCGACAGTTCGTCTATGTCTTCTTCTTGTAAGGTCTTATTCCCGCTCATGGCATCTTCAAGCTTCATGCTGATGAGGGATGCATATCCAAGCACCCCGACAAGCATATTGTTAAAATTATGGGCAACACCTGTGGCAAGGACCCTTATGCCCTTCAGTTTCTGTTCTTCTACTATTTGTTTCATCAGCCTTTGCCTTTCTATCATCATCTCCCTGATGCTGTCACTCAGAAATTCAAACTCGTATATTCCTTTGTATTGAGGCTGATTGCCTGTTTTAAGGGAGGATATGATTTTGCTTGCAGGGTATTTGACGGCCCTGTTTAAATAACAGAGAACCAGCAAGCCTGCTATTACAAGCATGCCTCCTGTGGCTGTGTATGCGAGTCTCACATTTTTTACAAGGGCCGAGTACTCGGCAGCGTCTTTTGCCAAAACTATACGCCAGTCCCACGGCTCAAAATGCATCTGATAAATGTAATATTTAGTGCCATCATGTTCTACAGCAGAGACCATATTATCCCTTGCATTTTTTTTGATAGCCTTTGAAAGCTCAGGCGAAAGGCAGCATGCAAGCAACTCATTATCTTTCTCGCTGATAATGCCTTTGGAATTATTCTGTTGCAGATAGTCCTCTATAATGCCGATGGTGAGGCCCTTTTTAATTCTCACACCTCTTTCATCACCTGCAAGCCCTGCTTTTAAAAGTTCATTCAGATTTCTGTCACAGGTATTGTATATCTCCCTGGAAATTCCCATAAGGGAGTCCTTAATATGTTGGTCTGTAAAATCCGAAACATAACGGAGGACGAACATATAAAGCACGAAACCTGTCACTAATATTAACGAAATTGCAGGCGCAATAATTCTGAATGTAAGGCTGTGCGTTATGTGTCTAAGGTCTTTCATTTGAATACGGGTTTTGCTGTCCTGAGTTCTTCAGGCCAGACAATTTCCTTTTTGCCATTCTGCCACTGGATGATTAAATTAAAGTGTTTTATCTGCATCCCTGTCCTGTCAACGCCGTACCTGCCTATAATGGTCATTGTATCCATTGCAGACAGTATATCCCGTATCTTATCCCTGTCGAGGCTTTCTGCCTTTTTTACGGCAGTTCCAAGGATCTGGCCTGCTGCATAGGCTGTTGCAGCATGGTATGAGGGCTCCTCTCCGTATGTCTTTATATATGAATCATAAAACTCATGACAGCCGGGAGGAATTAATCCGCCATGATGCTCCCATTGGGATGAAGAAAATACGCCATCAGCATTTGCACCGAGCCTTTCATGAAATGCCTGCATTGTAGGCCCAACAGATGCGAAATATGCCTTTGGGTACCATCCAATATTTTTGAGTGAAAGACGCATGTTTACCGACTCGTCAAAATGTCCGCACATGATTAAAGTCTGAGCCTTTGATGTCTTTGCCTTTTGTGCTATATCGTCAAGATTTTTTGTTCCTTTTTTAAAACCCTCAAATAAAAGGACATTAAATCCAAACCTTCCTGCCCATTTTTTTGCGCCGCTTGCAACATCTTTTGAAAAGGAGTCATCGGCATGAACAATGGCGATGTCCTTAAAACCATTCATAACAAGCATCTCAAGAAATCCCACCACATACTTGCTTGCAGGCGTGTAAACACCGAGGACGTATCTGTAGCTTTTTTGCCATAATTTATCTGCAGAGGCACCTGCTGCAAGAACAGGATAGCTGTATTGTTCCGTTACCGGCAGTACTGCCTCTGTTATCTCGCTCGAATAAGGGCCGAAGATAAGATCCACCTTATCTCTCAGGATAAGATGCTCATAAAACGCCTTTGCAATCCGAGAATCGCTGTTGTCGTCGTATATAATTACCTGAACCTTTCTTCCGAGGATGCCGCCTTTATTATTTACATCCCTTTCCCAGAGTCTGAAGCCCTTCATCTGCATGTCCGACATTTCTGAATATTTGCCCGTAAGACCAAGTGTGAGGCCGATTTTGATGGGTTCCGATGCGTTGGCAGGCTTTAGTAAAAGGCACGGCAGAAAAATAATAAGTAGAACCAATAAATTTAACCTTTTCATAAAGGTATTATATCAGATTATTTTTGTGAACAAACTGTTCACACATACTTCACAGGAAAAGTTTTTATAAATCAGGGGATTGTGAAAAATGCATTTTTTGCTTGACAAGCACAATATATTGTGGTTAAATGTCTCTGGCAACACAAAATATGTAAATGCGGTGGTTTTTAAATTATTCGACTCATAACGCAAAATCATAAATCATAATAAAAGGGGGAGTCTTATGAAGGAAACAGCAGTCGCTCTTAATTTGTCGCCAAATGCCGTAACAGTCCTCGAAAAGAGGTATCTCAAAAGAAACGAGGAAGGAAAGGTCATAGAGACCCCTGCAGAGCTCTTCCGCAGGGTTGCAAGGCATGTGGCGTCTGCAGATGGCCTTTATGGCAAGGCAGAGGTGGAGGTAAAGCGTGTTGAGGAAGAATTTTATGAGTTGATGGCATCCCTATTATTCCTTCCCAACAGCCCTACCCTCATGAATGCAGGCAGGAGGCTGGGTCAGCTTTCTGCATGTTTTGTCCTGCCTGTTGACGACTCCATGGAATCCATATTCGACGCTGTGAAATATGCTGCCATTATCCATAAATCAGGCGGCGGAACAGGCTTCAGCTTTTCAAGGTTAAGGCCAAAGGGCGATGTGGTCGGCTCCACAAAGGGCATATCCTCGGGACCTGTATCATTCATGACAGTCTTTGATACAGCAACAGAGGCTGTAAAACAGGGCGGCACGAGGAGGGGCGCCAATATGGGCATGCTCAGGGTCGACCATCCCGACATACTTGATTTCATAACCTGCAAGGACAGCAACCACAGGCTCAATAATTTCAATATCTCCGTAGGACTTACAGAGGCATTCATGAAGGCCGTCGAAGATGACAGCGAATATGAACTCGTTAATCCGAGGACAAAGAAGTTTGTCAGCAGTCTCAAGGCAAGGATGGTATTTGAGACCATAGTAAAGCAGGCATGGAAAAACGGAGAGCCGGGCATGGTATTTCTGGACAGGATAAATGCATCCAATCCGACACCTATGCTCGGAGAGATAGAATCAACGAACCCATGCGGCGAGCAGCCTCTCATGCCATATGAGTCATGCAACCTGGGCTCCATAAACCTTGCAAAGATGGTAAGAGAAGTCAAAAGTCAAGAGTCAGGAGTCAAGAGTTATGAAGTTGATTGGGCAAAACTCAAGGAGACCACATGGAAGGCAGTGCATTTCCTTGACAATGTCATAGATGTCAATAAATATCCGCTCAAGCTCATAGATGAGATGACAAAGGCAAACAGGAAGATAGGCCTCGGCGTTATGGGATGGGCAGACATGCTCATTCAATTGAGGGTTTCTTACAATTCAGAGAAGGCTATAAAACTCGCAGAAGAGGTTATGGGATACATCCAGACAGAGGGAAGGATCGCATCCAGCGCACTTGCAGAGGAAAGGGGAGTATTCCCGAATTATGAGCACAGCATATACAACGGCGAGATGGCTGTAAGGAATGCGACAGTAACAACCATAGCACCTACAGGGAGCCTATCAATCATTGCGGGATGCTCTTCAGGGATAGAGCCTCTCTTTGCAGTATCCTTTGTGAGAAATGTAATGGAGGGCACAAAGCTCATAGAGGTCAATCCATACTTCGAGCAAGAGGCAAAGGCAACTGGTTTGTGGAGCAGGGAGCTTATGGAAAAGATTGCAGATTCCGGCTCTGTATCGCATTTTGCAGAATTCCCCGAGGAAATGAGGGAAGTATTTGCAACAGCCCATGACATCACACCAATCGATCACATAAAGATGCAGGCTGCATTCCAGAAATTTGTGGACAATGCTGTCTCAAAGACCGTGAACTTCCCCCATGCAGCGACAACAAAGGATGTGGAGGATGTTTATATGCTCGCGTATAAACTCGGCTGCAAGGGCGTTACTGTTTACAGAGACGGGTCGAGAGAGGAGCAGGTTCTCAGCACAAAGAAGGCAGATGAAAAGGCAAAGCAGGAAACAGGCGGAAAGATTATTCCCAAAAAGAGGCCTTCTGTCATCAAGGGCGCGACAAGGCTTCTAAAGACAGGCTGCGGACATCTCTATGTCACAATCAATGAGGACGAAAGCGGCAGGCCGTTTGAGGTATTTACAAATATCGGCAAGGCAGGAGGATGTGCATCAAGCCAGTCAGAGGCAATAGGAAGGCTCATATCCCTTTCTCTAAGGTCTAATATAGAGCCTGAAGAGATAGTAAAACAGCTCAAAGGCATATCATGCCATCAACCGTCATGGACAGAAGGAGGCAAGATATTGTCGTGCTCCGACGCTATAGCAAAGGCACTCGAAAAGTATCACCACCGCGGAGAAAAAGGAGATAATGGAAACGGCAAATCAAAATATCACGAGGTCATGCAGATAGGCGCATGCCCTGAGTGCGGCGGTACTGTTGAGCATGAAGGCGGCTGCGCAGTATGCCACAACTGCGGATTTACAAAGTGCGGGTAAGCCGCTTATTATGACTAAAAATGCAGGGTATAGTATTTTAGCTCATTCTCGAAAGGCATCCAAGCCTTTCTCCGAGGCTGAGCCAGCCCGCTTAGACATCCATGTCACGCATGGGCTGCCTAAGTCCGCTCAAATACTATACCCTGCCTTTTTTATTTAAGGATAAAGGAGAAAATATGAGTGGGAATAATGGAAACGGGAGATTTATCCGGCCTTCTTGGGATGAATACTTTTTGGAGATAGCGAAGGTGGTATCCTCACGCTCCACATGCCTGAGGAGGAGATACGGCGCTGTAATTGTGAAGGACAATGTCATTGTGAGCACAGGATACAACGGCGCTCCAAGAGGCTCTGTGAACTGCGTTGACAGGGGAAGCTGCAGGAGAAAGGAGCTAAATGTGCCTGCTGGCGAAAGATATGAACTATGCGAGGCTGTCCATGCAGAGCAGAACGCAGTCATCAATGGCTCTCCTGAGAGGATGAAAGAAGCAACCATCTACATAGCAGGCTTTGAAGAAGATGAATCTTTTGCAGATGGAAAGCCATGCCTTTTATGCCGCCGCATGATACAGAACGCAATGATAAAAGAGGTCGTCTATCTCAAAAAAGACGGCAGCATAGTGAAGGTAGGGGATGTGAGGGAGTTGGAGGGAACAATAACTTTTGGGGGGTAGTCAATGATTTTATGGGACGAACAATAGCTAAAGAAGGATCTAAAAAGATTCTGGATGAAGATGTTTTTGGTTGAAAGGCAAAAATGAGATGTCCTGAACTTGTAAAGGCAATTCATGAGCGCAGACTTATAACATTCCGATATGATGGTTTAACGCGCAAAGCAGAACCCTACACATACGGTATTAACAAAAAAGGGCATGAAGCGCTATCAGCGTTTCAAGTGGCAGGTTTCAGTAAGTCAGGAAACAGACCCATGTGGCGACTTTATTTGATTTCTGAAATGAGAAATCTACAAATTACTGACGAAACATTCTCTGCAGTAAGATCTGGATACAAACGTAATGATTCAAGAATGGAGAGAATATTTGCTCAGATATAGAAAATAGAATTTGAAAACGAGGCGAATAATATGGTGCATTTTGAGAGGATGGAGAAAGAGTTGATGAAGGAATAAAATGGGATGTGTCCCTCACGGGCTAAATATGGTGAGTTTTGATAGGATGGAGAAATCTAAAGGGAAGAAGGATTAAAATGTAAGATGCTCTCACAATAAAATACGATGGGCATAGGAGTTCAAAATGTTTAATGGTATTCGTAGCTGGTTTAAAAAAGACTCTTTAGAGAACATTCAAATTACAACAGATTTAAACGAAATTAGAAAAAGAGCAAGGATATTGTTCATTGACGATGAAGATGTTCCACAAATAAAAGTCTTAAAGAAAGAGGGATTTGCTATAGACCAATGGAAAGATATAAAAAATCTTAAAAATATTGAAGATGGAAATTATGATATTATTTTTCTCGATATCGGAGGAGTTGGTGGAGGTTATTCAAGAGAAGGAGCAATAGGAGTTTTAAAAGATATTAAAAAGAGTAATCCTTCTATAGTATTAATTGCTTTTTCTGGTCAAAAATTTGCCATCGAACAAACAAAATTTTTTCAGCTTGCGGATGATGTTCTAAATAAAGATGCAAGGGCTGTAGAAATAAAAAACAGAATAGAGGACTTTCTAAAAGAAAAGTTTTCAGTTGTTTTTTATCGGTCGAGAATAAAGGAGCTATTAAATAACAATGGGGTTAGTGGCTCTGAAGTTGACAAGGTGGAAAAAAAACTTTATAAAAGCATCCAGAAAAAAGATCGAAAGTCTTTTGAATCGTGGGTAAAAAAGAGTTTTAAGGACGCCGAGTTGATAGCTTCTATTATTAATTTATCCACAAAACTTATTGAAATTAGCATTAAATGAACCAAAACTTTACATATAAAATCCTAAAGACCATATCTCCTTTCCCATTTATTATCAAAACTGATAAGATAGCTCTCAGCAACGGTTTGTTTTTTTCATATCCTCGATTTTGTCATAAAAATCTTGATAAGAAAAAATGTAACGATGTTTATAAGTCTTTAATATATGACCACAAAATAGAGCATGTTAAATGTCCACATGGGTTTTCTATTTTTACTGCTTTATGTAATAACGAAAAAATTGCTTTTTCAGGTTTAATCGCTTTTCCTGAAAATAACTATTGCCCTAAAGAATTCAGAAAACTATATAGTTCTAACAAAGTTGAGTCAACTAAAATTCTTCAATGGTTTGATTATCTAAAAGATAGCGTTATGTTTTTCGAAAATATGGTTCAAGAACAAACTAAAGCAGTTATAGCAAGTTTGCATGATATTCAGAAAACAAATTCGTTAATTAAATCAAATGCAGAAAACTTAATTAATAAACAAAAAGGCTCGACCGCTGACGACAAATTTAATAACTCGCCAGAATCTTTAAAAGCAATTTTCAAGGCTTCTGAACTTCTAAGTAATCAGATGGAATTAATTTCATTATTTTCAAATCCAGATATGATTCTGGCTGGGAGAAAACGACATTTTGAGGTGTTTCGATTTTTTGATAAAATGAGATTGCTTTATTCTTCTAAGGCAGAAACTAAATGGTGTAGAATAATATTAAAAGGTCCGTTCTCGTCTGCAATTCAAGTGTGCGACTCTTTTGCCCTTATACCTCATATATTAATTGATAATGCAGTAAAATATTCCCAGAAAAATGAAAATATCCATGTATCCTTTGAAGATATAGCTAATAAAATAATAATTAAAATTAAGTCATGCGGTCCCCCAATATTACAAGAAGAAACAGAATTAATATTCGAAAAATTTGTTAAAGGTAAACTTTCTGTGTCATGCAGTTCAGAAGGTTCTGGGATAGGCCTTTATGTAGCTAAAAATATTATTGAAAAGCACGGAGGTAAAATATCTGTTGAGTCTAAAATTAAAGATGAAAATAAAGATATTCCTCTTGCAGACAATACATTTATAATTGAAATTCCTAAGATATGACTATTTATTGGCGATATGCTTTCTAACCCCACCATAATCCTCGGCGATAAAGGAAGACAATAAGATGGACAAGAAGAACCAAAAATCAACCCCTTTCTTGATCGGTTCTCACGGTGGATACCGCAAACTAAAATCCTATCAGACCGCAGAGATGATCTATGATGCTACGATCGTATTTTGTGATCGCTTTATTGACAAGCGGTCGCGCACGCATGATCAGATGGTGCAGGCAGCGCGGAGCGGTGTTCAGAACATCGCCGAGGGAAGCATGGCCTCCGCAACCTCAAAGAAGACCGAACTCAAGCTGACCGGCATTGCACGCGCGAGCTTAGAAGAATTGTTGCTTGACTTTCAGGCTTTTCTTCGCCAGAAAGGTTTGCGCGTCTGGGCTAAGGATTCACCTGAAGCCCTTGCAGTGAGGAGAGGGTATTTGTCGGACAAGTCTGACAAGTCGGACATGTCAGACCCTTATTCTCTAAAGACAGCTTCACCTGAGGTTGCTGCGAACACGTTGATTTGCCTGATCAACCAGGCCAGCTATCTTCTGGGTCGGCAGTTGCAGAAACTGGAACAGCAGTTCCTTGAAGAAGGTGGATTTACGGAAAGGCTTTATCAAGCACGTCAACAGGCGAAAAGCATAAAAAAGGATGGTTATAAATAATTGAACACTACAAACCATACTCCCACCATCATCCTCGGCGATAGCCGCAACATGAGCAAGCTTAAAGATGAGAGCGTTCATCTTGTCATTACTTCGCCTCCATATTGGCAATTGAAGGACTACGGCAATGGCAGTCAGATAGGGTTTAATGACAGTTACGAGGACTATATAAACAACCTTAATCTTGTCTGGAAGGAATGTTATAGAGTCCTGCACAATGGCTGCCGCCTGTGTATCAATATCGGAGACCAGTTTGCCCGTTCTGTCTATTATGGTAGATATAAAATCATTCCCATAAGAGAAGAAATCATCAGATTTTGCGAGACAATAGGTTTTGATTACATGGGTGCGATTATCTGGCAGAAGGTTACGACATGCAATACAACAGGCGGCGCAACAATTATGGGGTCTTTCCCTTATCCGAGAAACGGAATTATAAAGCTCGATTATGAGTTTATCCTGATTTTCAAAAAGCTTGGCGATCCGCCGAAAGTAAGCAGGGAGATAAAAGAAAAATCAAAGCTGACAACTGAAGAGTGGAACGAATATTTTTACGGACACTGGAATTTCCCCGGTGAAAGGCAGGATAAGCACCTTGCCATGTTCCCCGAAGAACTGCCTAAACGGTTGATAAAGATGTTCAGCTTTGTCGGCGATACGGTGCTTGACCCATTTCTGGGCAGTGGAACAACCTGCCTTGCTGCAAAGAATTTGAATAGGAATTCTGTCGGTTACGAAATCAACAAGGATTTTTTGCCAGCAATCAAGGAAAAAATAAAAGGAGATATTGCCGTAACAGTGCAGGAAAAGAAGTGTATAGACCTCAAAAAAGAAATCAATAAACTGCCTTATGTCTTCAAAGACCCTGTTAAGTTCGATAAAAAGATCGACCCGAAAAAATTAAAATTCGGCTCAAAGATAGATAATTCAGGCGCTCATAGAGAAACCTACTATTCTGTTAAAGAAATAGTAAGCCCTGAAATGGTAGTTTTGGACAATGACCTGAAGGTCAGACTCATCGGCGTTAAAGAGAATAAGGCAATCAATGGAAAGGCGATCCAATTCTTGAAGGAAAAACTGAAAGGGCAAAAGGTGTTTCTGAAATTTGATGTCACAAAATATGACGATAAAGGCAATTTGCTGTGTTATCTTTATCTGAAGAATAAAACCTTTATCAATGCTCATCTGATTAAAAATCGATTGGCGGGAATTGACATCTCTATGGACTATAAATATAAAAACAGTTTTTTGAAATATAAGGGGAGAGTCTGATGCCGAAAGAATGGATAATAAATCAGGCGAATATGAGATGGGGTCTTAACAAGAAAAACAGAGTAGGCGCTGTTTCCGAAGAGATAAGAAAATGCGCTCCTAAGAGCGTGGAAGAATGGAAAGACTATTATTTTCAGAATGTTTATCCTGAAGCTCATCTCGAAAACTTAGGAAGAACATTATATGTAAAAGTCTCAGAAGTATGCCGAGCAGAAATTGAAAGCGTAACCGAAGAAGATTGCATTGATTTTGTTAAAACTCTTGTTATCAGTAGGACTTATGACGGTTATCAATCGGAAATTCAGACTATTTATGGACAATTACAGCAAGCATTGGGCGTTCCGATTGAACCCGCTCCCGACGAGTGGGATAGAGGCTATAACGTGGACTTTTTCATAAAGGTTAAGGATAAGTATATTGGACTCCAGATTAAGCCTGCCGGATATGCATATATCCCTCAGATCATCAATGAGTTTCAATTTCAAAAGAAGACTCATGAGAAGTTTACTGAAAAATATGGCGGCAAGGTTTTTTATATTATCTCAATAGCACAGGATAAGAAAAAGGTTATTTATAATTCCGAAGTTATTGAAGAAATAAGAAAAGAGATAGAAAGATTGAAAAATGCATAAGACAAAAATATCGGAATGTTAACCCTCAGAGGCCATCATCTCATCTGTCTTCATTTCTTTTCAGGCGAGGGCTATGACGCCCGGTTTATTGAAAATCTCAGGGATGTCCTGAAAAGGGCGGAAGGTGAAGAGATAGATATTATCTCAACTGCTGATAATATCTGCACAAGATGTCCTTATCTTGAGGATTACAAATGCACATATGATGAAAAGGCTGATGAAGAGATAAGAGAGATGGACGAAACAGCCCTCAAGCTTCTCAATCTTACAGCAGGGCAAAAGATAACATGGCAGGCTGTAAAAGGATATATTCCGGACATATTTCATGAGTGGCATGACAGATACTGCAATGAGTGCGACTGGAAGCAGGCCTGCGAGAAGAGCGATTTTTATCAGGAAATGGAAAGAAGATAAAATGCTCGAAAATATTTTAAAATATCCTTTATGAAAGCTAAGAAGAATCTTATTGTTGTGGGTGACAGGGTTCTTGTAGAGATGGTGGAGGAGATTTCATGACCGAAATAATATTTCTTATTATAGGATTAACATTAGGTGGAGTGGCTGTTTGGTTTGTTGCCAAATCACGCTTTCAAAAGACTTATTCAAGTCAGATAGTTGAGCTTGAGAGAAAGGCGAGCGGTGCGGATGCAAAAGTGGAGGAATTGAGACAGCAGGTTCAGCAGAGGGAATCTGACATTAATCAGATCAGAAATGATCTTGATAATGAGAGGCAGCAAAGGATAGAGACCACAACCAGACTTGATGAGGCGCAGAAGAGGCTTGAGGATTCATACAAAAATCTCAATGAGCAGAAGGCGCTTATCGAAGTGATGAAGACCGAGCTGACAGATACATTCAAGGCACATGCATCAGCAGCATTAAAGAGCAGTAATGAGGATTTCCTTAAGCTTGCATCGGAGCACCTTGGAAAGATACTTGCAGAGACAAAGGGCAAGTTGGGAGAGCATAGAGAGGCGCTGGACGGAACCATAAAGCCGCTTCAGGATATGTTAAAGAGGTATGAGCAGCAGATAAAGGAGATAGAGGAGAGCAGGCATAAGAGTTTCGGCAGCCTCTCAGAGCAGTTGAGGTCATTATCGGTAATGCAGGAGCAATTGCAGAAGGAGACGAGCAATCTCGTTACTGTACTGAGAAGGCCGAAGGTGAGCGGCTCATGGGGTGAGATAGGTTTGAGGAGGGTTGCAGAGCTTGCAGGAATGACAGCCTATTGCGATTTCTATGAGCAGGAGTCTGTTTCCACAGATACAGGAAGATTGAGGCCTGATATGGTTGTGCGTCTCCCAAACGGCAGGGAGATAGTTGTCGATGCAAAGGCGCCTGTTGATGCTTATCTCAATGCAGTTTCTGCATCCTCTGAAGAGGAGAGGAAGAAGGCTATGAGCAATTACATAACTCAGGTCAGGAATCACATGAACACCCTGGGTTCAAAGGCATACTGGGATCAGTTTAAGCAGTCCCCTGAGATTGTTGTCATGTATCTCCCTGGAGAATCCTTTTTCAGCGCTGCATTGGAGCATGACCATAAATTGATAGAAGACGGAAGTGCTAAGAAGGTGATACTCTCAACGCCCACAACATTTATAGCCCTTTTAAAGGCGATAGCATATGGATGGCAGCAGGAGCAGGTTGCAAAGAGTGCGCAGGAGATAAGTAATCTTGGCAAGGAATTATACGAGAGATTTTCCATTGTGCTGGAGCATTTCTCAAAGACAGGGCTTGCAATCAGGAAGGCTGTTGAATCTTATAATGAAGGGGTGCGCTCTATGGAGTCGAGGCTTATCCCGTCTGTCAGGAAGTTCAAGGAGCTTGGTGTTTCGAGTCCAAAGGAGATAACATCTCCTGTTGAAATCAGCCAGACAGCAAAGGGCATGGAGCATCTTGCACTGGAATTTGGCGATGATGAAAGCAGATAAATGACATGGCAAATATGCCTCAAAGCCTTTCCAATGCCATGCCATAAATTCATAGTAGGAGGTTTCTGTGATTGAGGATCTAAGGAAGTCAGAGACATGGAGGGTGTTCAGGATACAGTCAGAGCTAGTGGAGGGCTTTGAGAACCTTTTCGAGCTTGGCCCTGCAGTTACCATATTTGGCAGCTCCAGGCTTGGCGAGGATTCATTCTATTATTATCAGGCTGTTAAAGTTGCTAAGATGCTCTCGGAGGCGGGTTTTTCTGTTATTACAGGCGGTGGCCCTGGGGTAATGGAGGCTGCGAATAAAGGGGCAAAGATGGGCAAGAGCAGATCTGTTGGTCTTAATATTCATCTTCCCCACGAACAGGTCCCTAATGAGTATCAGGACCTGACCATCTCCTTCAGATATTTCTTTGTGAGAAAACTGATGTTTATAAAATACGCCATGGCATTTGTTATATTCCCCGGAGGGTTCGGCACTATGGACGAACTGTTCGAGGCGCTCACCCTTGTGCAGACAGGCAAGATAGAATCTTTTCCCATAATCCTTTTCGGAAGGGAATACTGGCAGGGGCTTATTGATTGGATGAAGAGCACACTTGTTTCAAACGGCACCATAGGCCGTGAGGATTTTGCCCTTTTTCATATCGTGGATGAGCCGCATGAGGTCTGTGAACTGTTAAAGGAGCATTACAGGGTCTTCGGCGGGCCTGTACCTATCGGCGAGTGCCAGAATAGCAAATAAAATAAAGCAAATAAAATGGAGTAATGGAGTGTTGGAGTAATGTTATAATGAACTTGCAACTTTCTTGATTTCTTCCAGTTTATTGATGGCCTTTTTTGAATCAATAGTCTCTTCTGCCATCTCTTTTGCTGTCTTGAAGTCTGTTGCAAACCCTGCCACTACAATGGCTGCTGCTGAGTTCATTACCACAACATCCCGCTTTGGCCCGGCTTCTCCATTGAGAATAGAGATTGTTATTTCTGCATTCATGTTTTTGTTCCCTCCTGCCAAATCCTTGCAGTCAGCCCTTTTAAATCCAAAATCCTCCGGTGTTATATAGGATGTTTCCACTTTGCCGTTTCTGTATCTCGAAACCCTTGTGCCGTCGCATATTGTTATCTCATCAAGTCCGTCCTCGCCATGAACAACCATTGCATCAACAGCACCAAGATTTCCGAGCACCGATGCGAGGGGCTCGGTCAACCTGTCCGCAAATACCCCTAATATCTGGCGCTTTGCATTTGCAGGATTCGTAAGTGGGCCGAGGATATTGAATATCGTCCTTATGCCTATTTCCCTGCGCGGGCCGATGGCGAACTTCATTGCCGGATGGAATAATGGTGCAAAGAGAAAACCGAAGTTTGTCTCAAAAAGGCATTTTTCAACCTTTTCAGGGGGCAGTTCTATATTTACACCGAGGGCCTCAAGCACATCGGCGCTCCCTGACTGGCTCGATACAGAGCGGTTCCCGTGCTTTGCAACAGGAACGCCTGATGCAGCAACAACAATGGCAGTGGTTGTCGAGATATTAAATGTTCCAGACATGTCTCCGCCTGTGCCGCATGTGTCGATAACACCTTCAGGGGCATTGATCTTAGTTGCCTTCTCCCTCATTATCCTTGCAGCGGCTGTTATCTCTTCTATTGTTTCGCCCTTTATTCTTAAGGCTGTTAGGAATGCGCCTATCTGTGCGTCTGTTGCCCTTCCTTCCATTATCTCTGTCATGCACTCTGCCATCTCTGATTCAGAAAGGCTTATGTTCTGGATTATGATGCTTATGGCTTCCTTTATCATCTATCTTTCCCCTCTACGAGCCATCGGCAGTTTTATGAAATTCCTCAAAAGGTCTTTGCCCACAGTGGTGAGTATGGATTCGGGATGGAACTGTACGCCCTCTATTATGAACTCCTTGTGCCTTACCCCCATTATTATCCCATTGTCTCTGTTTCCATCGCTCCATGCAGTTATTTCAAGGCAGTCCGGGATGGTCTCCCGCTTGATTACGAGCGAATGGTATCTTGTCGCTTCGAACGGATTGGGAAGTCCTTCAAATATTGTCTTGCCATCATGATATACGAGTGATGTCTTTCCGTGCATCAGATTTGGCGCCCTGACAATCTCTCCGCCAAAGGCAGCGCCGATGGACTGATGCCCGAGGCATACGCCCAAAATTGGGATTTTGCCTGCGAAGTGTTTTATAACATCAATGGATATTCCTGCCTCTTTTGGCGTGCATGGTCCTGGAGATATGACAATCCTTTCTGGCTTCATTTTTTCTATGTCTTCAATGGTTATCTTATCGTTTCTGTATACCAGGACATCCTCACCCAGCTCTCCAAGATACTGGACGAGGTTGTATGTGAAAGAGTCGTAGTTGTCTATCATCAAAAGCATATTGCCTCCCTTAATTCTTTTCAGGGGGTTTTCGCAAGGAGAATGGAATCCCACTTGCGTGCTCCACTGCCTTCATCATTGCCATTGCCTTGTTTAGTGTCTCCATGTATTCGTTCTCAGGCACAGAATCGGCAACTATGCCGGCTCCTGCCTGAACATATACCTTGCCGTCTTTTATAATAAGCGTCCTTATTGTGATGCATGTATCCATATTGCCTGAATATCCGAAATATCCCACTGCCCCTGCATATGCCCCTCTCTTTGTGGGTTCCAGTTCTTCTATGATCTCCATTGCCCTGACCTTCGGCGCTCCTGACACAGTGCCGGCAGGGAAACATGCCCTGAATACATCAAAGGCATCGAGACCCTTCTTGAGCCTGCCTTCCACATTCGAAACTATGTGCATCACGTGGCTGTAACGCTCTACCGTCATCAGCTCTGTAACCTTTACAGAGCCTATCTCTGCGACCCTTCCCACATCATTCCTGCCGAGGTCAACGAGCATTATATGCTCTGCTATTTCCTTCGGGTCTTTCTTCAAATCCTCCTCAAGGGCTTTATCCTCTTCTTCGGTCTCTCCTCTTTTTCTTGTACCTGCAATTGGCCTCAGTGTTAGCTTATCGCCTTCAAGCCTCACAAGGATTTCTGGAGAAGAGCCGACGATCTGTGACTCTCCTATATCGAGGTAATACATATACGGCGATGGATTTATTATCCTTAGGGTGCGGTAAATGTCAAATGGTGAAGTGCTTGTTTTCCTCTCAAATCTTTGAGATAAGACCACCTGCACTATATCACCTGACATTACATACTCTTTTGCCTTTTCAACGGCATTCAGAAAATTATCCTTTGAGAAGTTAGACGAAAATCCCGTAGAAGATGTGGGCGTTTCAAATTTGGAGGTTGGAAGAAAGACTTCTGACTTCTGACTCCTGACTTCTGACTTCAGTTCATCTATGATTTTATCTATCCGCTCCTCTGCACTGTCATATGCCTCTTTAATATCCATTCCTTCTGTGTGTGTGTTGCATACAACCTTTATTGTTTGTTTGAGATTGTCGAATATAAGGACTGTGTCAGCAAGCATAAGAAATATGTCAGGCATATCAATGGATGGCTTTTGGATGTCCGGCACTCTCTCGAAGAACTTCACAACATCGTATCCTATATAACCTACAAGCCCGCCTGAAAACCTTGGTAATCCTTTCACATTCACAGGTTTGAACTTCGACAGAACATCCTTTATAACAATTAAAGGGTCATCGGTCTTTATATGAGAGACAGTGCTGCCGTTTCTTATCTCGGTTTTCTTGCCCATGCATGTTATTGTCATCGACGGTTCTATGCCGATAAATGAGTATCTCGCCCATTTTTCGCCGCCGACAACGCTTTCTAAGAGAAATGACGGCCTTTTGTTCAGCTTGAGAAAGGCGCTTACAGGAGTCTCGACATCTCCGAGTATCTCTTTATAAACAGGAATCAGATTGCCCTGTTTGGATAACTCTTTAAATTCATTAAGGTCCAAATTCATTTTTTTATTTTAATGGATTCGTCTGTTTTTAGCAATTGACATAGTTTACACGATTATGATAAGTTTTCCTGTTATCAATTAATTGCGGGTGTAGCTCAGTTGGTAGAGCACAACCTTGCCAAGGTTGGGGTCGCGGGTTCGAATCCCGTCGCCCGCTCCATTCTCCCCCTGGCGGCGTACCCAAGTGGCTAAGGGAGAGGTCTGCAAAACCTCGATGCAGCGGTTCGAATCCGCTCGCCGCCTCCAAAATTACAGGTTGACTTTTTACAGGCGAATGTGTCATTCTAACCCTTGAAGTTTTAGAAGTTTTTGTAATTGATGAGGCCACAAAGACTTTTAGCTTTGTGGCCTCTTTTTTTGTTTAGGCTTTTTTCTGAAACTTTAGTTCATAAGAAGGAGGCAGTAAGATGGCTAATGGAACAGTGAAGTGGTTCAACGAATCCAAGGGCTTTGGCTTTATCACAGCCGAAGATGGCAGTGATGTGTTTGTCCACTATTCTTCCATCCAGAGCAATGGATTCAAATCCCTTGCTGAGGGTGAGTCAGTCAGCTTTGATATTGAGAAGGGTCCGAAAGGTCCTAAGGCAATCAATGTAGTAAAGCTATAATTGACCGAGAGAACAGGCCATCTGCTGTAGCAGATGGCCTGTTTTTTTTAATACCTCATTATTTCGAGATAATCCCTGAAATCACTCTCTTCATCTCCCTTTGAAGTAAGGAGCTTTTGTTTAATATCCTCTATGAATTTTTTCTTATCCCCTTTATATGCGGTGTCTATTTCTATCGCCCTCGCAATTATTGCTGCGGCATCCCCATACCTGCTTTCCCTGTTGTATGCAAGCGCCAACCCATAATACGGCAATGGAAATAGAGGCACCCTTTTAATAGCATCCTTAAAAGCGTTTATTGCCGGTTCGTACTGCCCAACTCTGTAATAGGCCATCCCGAGATTATAAAAGGCCATTTCAGGAGTCTGGTACAGAGGATTTAACAATGCCTTTTTAAAGGCTTCTATGGACTCGGTCCATTGCCCTCTTCTCGAATATGTTACTCCAAGGTGGTTGTAAGCTTCAGAAAATTCAGAATCGATGGACACCGCCCTTAAAAAGAGGTCTTTTGCCTTTTCGAATTCTTCCAGATGGAGATAAACAAGACCAAGGCTGTTAAGGATCTCTTTGTTGTCAGGGGAAATCTGATATGCCTTTTGAAGTTCAACAAATGCTGCCTGAATATTTCCTTCATTCAGGTGTGAAATGCCCATTGTATAATGAAAATCAGCTTCCTTCTGATGTTCGACAGGAGCTGTAACGCAACCACTCAGAAAGACAAGTAAGAAGTAAGAAGTAAGAAGTAAGAAGTTTTTATTCATCATGGTTTTCAGTTTAAATCATTTTGACAATCTTGTCCATAGTAACTGCAGTGTATCTTCAACCTTTATTATTGCATCACTTGATGAAATTCCACGCGTATCCATTTCAAATCCATCCGGTAAAAATCGAATTCCACTTTCCCTCTTCTGTATGTTAAATAGGGCTTTTAAAAGGTTATCAAAGAAGTTTTCAGGAATTTTGTATTTATCCTCAGAGTCAGAAATAAAAGAAAACCTGTATCTGCCGTCTATATCTGAAACCGTTGAGATGTTTAAAAGCCTCGCTAATATTTTTATCTCTATGACATGCATGAGATTATTCACCTCCTCGGGCATGCTGCCGAATCTGTCGATGAGTTCATCCCGTAGTTCTGATAGCAAGTCGAGATTTTTTACAGATGATATCCTCCTGTAAATACTAAGTCTAAGCGTAATGTCAGGGATGTAATCCTCAGGAATGAATGCAGAAAGCCTGAGCCTTATCTGAGGCTCTATATCTTCCTTAATCGTTTCTCCCTTAAGCTCTGAAACAGACTTTTCGAGCATCTCCATGTACATGTCAAAACCAACTTTGTAGATATGACCCGACTGCTCTGCGCCGAGGAGGTTGCCTGCTCCCCTTATCTCGAGGTCTTTTAATGCAAGCCTGAATCCTGCGCCTAAGTAGCTCATCTCCTGTATTGCCTGAAGCCTCTTTTTAGCCTCATCAGTGATTATGTCTTCGCCCGGGATGAGAAAATATGCGTATCCCTGTGTGCTTCCCCTTCCGACTCTTCCCCTGAGCTGATATAAGTCTGAGAGTCCGAATGTATCTGCCCTGTTTACGATTATTGTGTTGGCTGCCGTAATATCAAGCCCTGCACCGATTATTGCTGTGCATACGAGGACATTTATTTCTTTGTTCAGGAACTTCAGCATAACATTTTCTATATCAGACTCCCTCATCTGTCCGTGTGCTATTGATATTTTTGCATAATGGGCGAGCTTTTTGATGTAATCTGATATTTTTTCTATATCCTTTATCCTGTTATGGACAAAGAAAACCTGCCCATGCCGCAGCAGTTCTCTCTCTATCGCCTCTTTTATTGTCCTGTCATTGAATGTTGTAACAGTGCTTCTTACTGCAAGTCGTTCCTCAGGAGGTGTCTCTATGGTGCACATCTCCTTTATCCCTGAAATAGACATGTGGAGGGTCCTCGGAATAGGCGTTGCAGTAAGGGTAAGGACATCAACTCCTTTTTTGAGCTCTTTCAGCCTCTCCTTTTGTGCGACTCCAAACCTGTGCTCTTCATCTATGACCAGAAGTCCCAAGTCATGGAACTGGATTTTTTTATTCAAAAGCATGTGTGTGCCTATAACTACATCGACCTCTCCGTTTGCGATTGCCTTTATGGAATTTTTCATATCGTTTTTGTTTTTAAATCTGCTGAGATAGTCTATTGTCACAGGAAATCCTGAAAACCTTGCCCTGAATGTCCTGAAGTGCTGCTCGGCTAATAAAGTGGTAGGCACGAGTACAGCCGCCTGTTTTCCGTCATAGACCGCCCTGAATGCAGCTCTGACAGCCACCTCTGTTTTTCCATATCCGACATCTCCGCAGAGGAGCATATCCATAGGCAATGCAGAATGCATATGTTTTTTTATTTCATCGATGGCCCTTGTTTGGTCGGGGGTTTCTTCGTATGGGAAGAAGTCGTCAAACTCCCTGTGCATCGGCGTGTCTTCGCTGAATTTAAAACCCCTCGCAATTCTCCTCTCTGCATACAGCTTGAGGAGCTTCTCTGCCATCTCCTTGATTCCCTTTTTTACCTTTTGTTTTGTCCTGAGCCATGTTTTGCTGCCGAGCCTCTCGATGGACGGGATATGCCCTTCTGCAGCGCTGTATTTCTGCAGCCTGTCTATGCTGTGGAACGGGACATATAACCTGCCGTTTGCATACTCGATTGCTATGAGGTCTTGCTCATAGTCCTCTGTTTTTTGTCTTTGAAGCCCGGTAAATTTTCCTATGCCGTGGTCTTTGTGCACGACAAAATCTCCGGGCTTTAGGTCATCAATGCTGAGGAGAAGCCTTGAGATCTTTGATTTCTTTATGGGTCTGTATGAAGGCCTCTCGCCAAATATTTCTCTGTCTGTGAGTATTAAAAGTTCAGGGAGATTTATCCCTGAGGATAGCCTGCCTGTGGTTATGCAAAACCTTCCTTCATAGGACTTTAAGTCTTGTTTATCTACTACTGGCGCTACAATACCGCCGTCTGACATAATCTCCTTGAGCCGCTCTGCCTGCGCCCCTGATGAAAGTACAGCTATAATCTGTTTTTCTGTTTTTAACAGCGCATCCGGGATTTCGTCTATACCCTTTCTTTCCTCAGGAAGGATTCCCATTCCCTTGATTGTCATTTCACCCGAATCAATCCCTTCGCCAATAAAGGGAAGATGCGAAAAGGTGATGAGTTTAGAGTTATGAGTTAAGAGTTTAGAATTTAGATCTGATAATGCAATATCCTTCAATGCCTCTGAATTCAGAAAAATATCTATATCCCTGATTTTTAGTAATTCATTTAGTAAATCAGTTTTTATCTCTACATCCCGAACTCCTAACTCTGAACTCTTAACTCCTGGTTCTTCGGCAGGAAAAATCTCTATGCTGTTTATCTCTTTTATTGACCTCTGTGTCTCGATGTCAAAAGTCCTTATGAGGTCTATCTCATCTCCGAAAAACTCCACCCTCACAGGAGAGTCCTCTGTTACAGGATATACATCAAAGAGCCATCCCCTCTGGCTGTATTCACCCTTTTCCATCACAACGCTCACATTTCTGTAGCCGTGTGATGCAAGCCATCCCTCCAGTTTCTCCCTTCCGATCTCCATTCCCCTTTTGAGTTTTAAGATGCTGTTTTCTATTTCAGAGATGTTGAAGCCGGTGTGGTATGCATCTTTTGAGGTTATTATTGACTGCTGACTGCTGACCCCGTTAGAAAGGGACTTTCTAACGGGGCTGATTGCTGACCGCTGTACTTTATATAGCGCCCTTGCCCTTTCTCCGATTAATTCCGGACTGGATGGGGAAGGAAAGTAAATGATGGAGTGATGGAGCGATGGAGTGAGGTGAGAATTTTTTAAAAAAAGGAAATCGTTATAAAGAATTGATGCGGTCTCAGCAGAGTCTTCAACCACAATAAACGGCTTTTCATTAAATAAGAGCAGTAATGCGAGGCGGGGGATGGAGATGTTGTAAATCCTTTTTGTCTCGCTGGTTTTCAAGCGCTTGTATATTTGTTTTGTGTGATTTTCTAAGAGATGGAATATATCCGGCATAGTTTTATTTTAACCCAAATAAGCGGGGTAAGCATAATTGACTTGAGCGGATCGCTATTTTTCGGTAACAGTTCTCAGCGGCATGGAGAGTCAGTGAGAGGCTGAAAATCCTCGATTCATCTTCATCTATGGTGATAAAGTCTGTGGTGTCCGACAACAGGTTTAACGAATCAATAGAACCAGATGAGATTAGAAGGTATTTTGAGTATTTGGTTTAAACCTTAAATTTTTGGGACGCATGATCTAACACATGACAGGCAGTGTCGTATAAAGTCATTCACCTGCCTGTCATATGTCTTATAGCCGATTTTTAGCTATTCAACAGGTGTGACTACTGCCATCACAACAAGCCTTTCGCCCTTATCAGCCCTGAAGCCGTGAGGAACCATGGGATCGCAGAGTATGGCTGTCTTTTCGTCCGCAACAATCTCCTCATCGCCCACGATAAATGTCCCTTTCCCTTCAACGCAGTACATCATGAGTCTCAACGGTGCTTTGTGAGGTTGTAATGCCTGTCCTGCCTCAAGGCACATCAGTGCAACACGCATTTCCGGCTTGTCGGAAAGCATCTCTCTTGCAATTTTGTCTGGATAAAATTTTATCAATTTCTTCATATCCAGTATTTCCATAGAGTCCTCCTTTATGATTGTTTAATTAAAATTTATCACCACATACAAAATAAAACAATGACATATGTCATAGGCCTGCCATGTTCTTAGCACTGTAATTTAGTTGCGGATTATGGTCATAGGATATTCTATTTTATGATGTAAATCATAGTGCTATAATCTGGTTAGAGCTATATTAAAAACGGGAAGGGCTTATGGATAACACACCAAAAGATTTTGAGATTTCTGATGAAGACCTCAGGGCTGCCCTCAGGGAGATAAAGACCTATGTGGATATCACCGAGGAAGACTTAAAGACGATTTATTCGATCGCCTTAAGACATGCCAGAGAAAGGCTTGCAAAGAAAATATCTGTCAGCGATATAATGACCGTGAATGTTATTACTGTTAAAAAGGATGCGGATATTCATGAAGTGTCAAAGCTCCTCTCCGAAAATAAAATCAGTGGTCTGCCGGTTGTGGATGATGAAAGTAGGGTTATAGGCATTATTACAGAGGCCGATGTCCTTTCCATGGCCGGAATGAAGCATGGGCATACATTTAAAGACATTATAAGGCATATCCTCGGAGAGCCTCTGTCGGAGCGAAAGGCTGGAAACAGGGTGAAGGATGTAATGACATCTCCGGCAATAACAATAAAGCCAGATGCAGACATAAGGGAAGTGGCAATGATTCTTGATGAAAGAAGGATTAAGAGACTTCCAGTTGTGGATGATGAAAATCAGCTTATAGGAATAATTTCGAGGGCTGATATAGTCCGTGTAACCGGCAAAAAATGAATACACGCGAATATTTTTCAAAGATGAAAGGCGGTGCAAAGAGCCCTCCCGGAGTAGGTTTGACAGAAATACTCTGGTCATGGCTCGGCGCTGTCATAGGTATCGGCATCTGCGGTTATCTGTCGGCTCAATATTTTGAGCCGAGGGATTTGACATTAATAATAGGCTCATTTGGTGCATCAGCAGTGCTTGTCTATGGCGCAATAAAGAGTCCTCTTGCACAGCCGAGAAACCTGATTGGAGGCCATATAATATCAGGGCTTGTTGGAGTGGCCTGCTATCAACTGTTCGGTCAGACTATCTGGATGGCTGCTGCCCTTGGCGTATCCCTTGCCATTGCGGCTATGCTCGCAACAAAGACGGTTCATCCGCCTGGAGGTGCAACTGCATTGATTGCCGTTATAGGAGGTAAAAAGATACATGACCTCGGTTTTCTTTATGCCTTTGTGCCTGCAGGAGCAGGTGCTGTTATACTTTTAGTCATAGCCCTTTTAGTGAATAATCTCTCAAAGAATAGGAGATATCCGGAATACTGGCTTTAAGTTATTTTGTTCCAGGAATCTATTATCCACGCTCTTTTTTCATTCAGAAGGCTTAAAATTTCCCCTCCGTCCATATTCATAAAGTTAGCAAGACTCTGCAATGTGCTGCTGTCTTCCTTCAGGAAAGACTCGTTTCTCAATCTGAGGATGGTTTCGATGGTCCTGTAAAATATATAAGTCTCCTTGAGCATCATTGCATCGTTATTTTTCATGATACCGTTTTTGTTAAGACGACTAATCCCATCGAGAGTTCCCTGCACAAGGAGTTGCGGGTGCTTTTTACAATTCCTGAGCTGTAAATACTGAACAATAAACTCCAACTCCTCAAGCCCGCCGCTCCCAAGCTTTATGTCATAAGTTCCAGAGGTTTCTTTCGAAAGCTCCCTTTGAATCCTCTCCCGCATCTTTTTTATATCATCAATGGTTATTTCGTTGCCCCGTTCCATTAAAACTTCTTTTCTCATATCCATGAAATATATATGGGTCCGTGAACCGTTAATTGGCCTTGCCTTTAGAAGCGCCTGCAGTTCCCATGCCTGCGCATGTCTTAAATAGTAATCTCGAATGCCTTTTATGGAACTCACGAGAGGTCCCTTGCTGCCTTCGGGTCTCAGGCGGGTGTCAACCCTGTATGCTATCCCATCCTTTGTGTATGATGTGCAAACTCTCAGCAATTTCTCTGCTGCCTTTATATCCCTTTCTGTCGGCTCATTCAGTGTTATAAATATGAGGTCGAGGTCGGAATTGAAAATAATCTCCCTGCCTCCCAGTTTCCCGAAGGCAATGATATTTAATGGGTCACCATGTCGTTCAAGCAGTGTTGATAAGATCGCATCTGCCGTCTTGCTCAGCCCTTTCATTATTTCTATTACCCCTATTTTTCTATCCAGAAACAGGATTCCCAGTTTTATCTCCTCAAATCTTCTTAATAATCTAATTGCTGTCACTTCTCCATGCGTGTCAATAAGCATTTTCAGCTCATTCTTTAATGCGCTTAATGATTTCTTTCTTATTTCACCCTCAACAATGGACTCTATGTATTCAGGACTGCCCATGAGAATCTTTGAAAGGTATTCGCTCTGGGAGAAGATGAAGTTAAGGACAGAGATTATCTCGGGTCTTTGTGCTATGGCTTCAAGATAAGACTCCTTTGCTGCCAGGATATTTGAGAAGTCAACGAGCTGGAGCAAGGCAAGGTCGGGGTTTATTCCTTTTAATGCCTCATCAATAAATCTGGGAAGGATATCCTCAAGGAGTCTCCTGCCTTTTATTGTCTGGAATGAGAAAATGGTGTTTCTTATTTTCATCAGATAATGCATGGCCTTCCGGACATCCCTGATCTTTGTCTTTGAAAGCTCTTTTGTTAGGAGGTTTTCAATGGGGGTTTCCATATCCCAGAAAATGCTGCTTAATATATTAGTTAATCGGCCCTGCGGAGGCTCCTTTCTGGACTCTAAAAGCGAATCGTATATTGCCCTCACCTTATGCCTTCTCTTGTTAAGCTCTGATAAGAATGCAGACCTGTCAAGGAATCCTATCTTTTTGCCGAGAATATCCAGTTCTGCATCGCTTGAAGGAAGGGTATGCGTCTGTATGTCATTTAACTGCTGAAGCCTGTGCTCAAGGGTTCTTAAAAAAATATAGTTGTCAGAAAGCCGGCCAAAGTCTTCATAGCCTATTAAACCCTTTTGCAGAAGTTTGTGCAGTGCCATGAATGTGCTGCGCTCCCTTAAACCCGGCTCTTTCCCGCTGTAGATAAGCTGGAATATCTGTATGAAAAATTCTATCTCGCGAATACCACCATAACCCCGTTTTATATCCCTGCTCAGGGTCGCTGCCTTTATCTGTTCGACCTGGGACTTCATCCTCCTGATCTCGTCAATGGCCTCGAAGTCGAGGTATTTCCTGTAGACAAAGGGCTTTATTGTCTTCAGGAACTCCTGACCAAGCTGCATGTCTCCTGCTGCCGGTCTTGCCCTGAGAAGTGCAGCCCTTTCCCACAGTTGTCCCCATGATTCATAATACTCCTCATAACCCTTTAGTGGTAATGCTAAATTCCCTCGCTGTCCCTGAGGTCTTAGTCTTAAATCCACCCTGTATGCAAAACCGTCCTCTGTATTTGCGGAAAGAAACCGTGTGTATTCCTCAACAAGCTTTGTGTAATACTCGAAGGCAGAGATTTTATTCATGGTTACACCATGAATGGTTGATATTCCGGTGGTCTCGCCTTCTTCCCTGTAGACAAAGATTATGTCAATATCAGAGCTGTAATTGAGTTCCAGAGCGCCAAGTTTGCCGAGCGCTATTACAGCAATTGAGTTGTTTTCAGCTCCTCCATAACGCTGTCTGAGAAAAGATTCCACAAAATCTAATGATTCCCATAAAATTGCATCGGCAAGAATGCTCATGTCGAACATTATATCTTGCAGTCCGGCCATTTTAAGAATATCTTTCAGGGTAATAATCAGGAAGTTATTTTTTTTGAAATTGCGGATTGCCTTCATTCCATCGTCTATTGAACTGCATGAGGAAAGCAATTCTTTTAATTCAGTCCTGAGATGTCCGGTTTCAAAGGTCATAGAGAGCTTATTCAATGCATTAAATAGTGCCTCTGGATTTTTGATGCAGTAATTGGCGAGGAACTGGCTGTATGAGAATAGGGTCGCGACTTGAGAATAATGAGTGTTTAGTCTTTCGGTGTAATCAGGATTTTCCGATAAAAACGATTTTATATTATTCTTTGCCCTTTCAGGGTCGGGCAGATCATAATTCATAACTGACAGTTGATAGCTCATGGTAATAAAAATAATACCACGAACTACGAGCTATGAGCCATGAGCCGATAGTTATCTTTCACTCGTCCATAGCCTTGGATCAAGGGCATCCCTTAATCCCTCGCCAACGAGGTTGTAGCTTAAGACAGTTATTAAAATGGCAAGGCCTGGAAATAGCGACAGCCACCATGCCACGGTTATATTATCCTTTCCCGATGTAAGTATATTCCCCCAGCTCGGCTCAGGAGGCTGCACACCGAGACCAAGGAAAGAGAGTCCTGATTCAACAAGAATTGCTCCTGCAATGCCGAAGGTTGCTGCAACAAATACAGGAGAAAGGGCATTGGGTGTGATATGCCTGAATATCAGACGAGTGTCGCTGGCACCGATTGCCCTTGCTGCTGATATGAAGTCTCTTTCCTTAAGGGTCAGAAATTCAGCCCTCACAAGCCTTGCAACATCCATCCATCCTGTGAGCCCGATGATAATCATTATGGTTGATATGCTTGGCTCAACAATTGCTATTACCGCAAGTATAAGAAAAAATGTTGGGAATGCAAGCATTATATCAACGAATCTCATCAATACTGCATCAATCTTTCCCCCGTAATATCCGGCAATGGCACCCAATATGGTTCCTATGGTAATTGCGATGCCTACTGCAATAAATCCGACCTTTAGTGATGCACGGCTTCCCCATATCATCCTTGAGAGAAGGTCTCTCCCAAGCTCATCTGTGCCAAAAGGATGGCCTGTGCTTGGAGGTGAAAGCACATTGTATACATCGATCTTTGTCGGCTCATGCGGAGAGATAAAAGGCGCAAGCATGGCGATAGCGGCAAGCGACAGAATAATTGCCAATCCTGCAACAGACAGGGGATTCTTTTTGAACCTATGCCAGATGATCTTAAGCATCTATTTCCTCACCCTTATCCTCGGATCAACAAGCGCATAGGATACATCTGCAATGAGGTTTCCGATCAATGTTAATACCGCACCTATAACGAGTATTCCCATAATAGTGGGATAATCCCTCGACATTGCCGATGAGTAAAACAACTGTCCCATGCCGGGTATTGCGAAAATGGTCTCAAATATAACACTGCCGCCTATCAGTCCGGGCACAGATAAGCCGAGGATTGTTACAACTGGCATTAATGCATTTCTCAATGCATGATGTATGATTACATCTGACTCTTTCAATCCCTTTGCCTTTGCGGTTCTTATATAATCCTGTCTGATAACTTCAAGCATGCTTGAACGGCTGTATCTGCTGAGTCCGGCTATGCCGCCGAATGCGCTTAATCCCACAGGCAGTATCAGGTGCTTAATCCAATCTAAGATTCTATCAATTTTGCTCATGCCTGAGACATCGATGCTCTGTATCCCTGAAATGGGCAGAAGTCCGAGGCTCACGCCGAATATGATCATCAATATCAATGCAAGCCAGAAGGTTGGCGTTGAAAAACCAACAAAGACGAATACTGTGGTCAGTTTGTCAAAAAGTGAATACTGCTTTGTGGCTGACAATACTCCTATGGGTATTGCTATGAGCATTATAATCAGCAGCGACAGGAGGTTGATAGTAAGAGTAACAGGTATTCTTTCCTTGATTTTGTCAAAAACCTTTTTTCCGTCAACAAATGATTTGCCGAAATCCAGCTTTATAAATCTTGTGAGCCAGTCGATATACTGGATGTGCAGAGGCTTATCGAGGCCGTAAAGCCTTTTGAGGTTTTCCCTTGCCTGTGCAGATGCCTTCAAAGACATCTCTGTCTCCACTTCCACAGGGCCGCCCGGTGCGAGGTGAATGACGGTGAATGTTATAAGGGTTATCCCGAATATAAGGGGAATCATCAATAAAAGGCGTTTGAGGATGTATGAAAGCATATAAGTAAATTAATTGATGGGCAGATTAAAGTCAATAATTATTGGTCTATCTTTATTATCCCCCTCTGGATGGCGAATTTCAGCAAACCTGAGCGGCTGTGTATGTCGAGCTTTTCGCTTATATTTGTCTGATGTGCAATGACTGTCTTTACGCTTATGTTTAACAGTTCTGCCATCTCTTTATGAGTATATCCCTCTGCTATCAGTTTCAAGACCTGCTTTTCCCTGTCGGTCAGTTTTTCATAAGGGTCTTCCACCATTGTCTGTCTGTCTTTGCATAGATAGCCTGCAACTACTTCTGAAGTAATCGAAGAGTGGAGATATAATTCTCCCCTGTTAATGGCCCTTAAAGCTGCAATGAGGTCGCTTCCCAGTGTCAGGGTTTATTTTCTTCATCTCAATTGTTGCCTCATATCCGCCGAGCCTCGGCATGTTTATATCCATGACAACCACATCTGGATGAAGTCTGCCTGTCTTTTCTATTGCCTCGATGCCATCCGATGCCTCTGCAACCACTTCAATGTCATCGCATGTCTTAAGGAATGCTGCAATCCCCTCCCTTACAAGCACATGGTCATCAGCAATAAGGACTTTGATTTTAGACATCTTCTCTTTCCTCCGTTTTCAATGGGACTTTAAGGCTCACCATTGTGCCGCAACCCAGCACAGAATGTATATCCAGATTCCCCCCTATAAGAGATGCCCGCTCCTTCATGCCCAGAAGTCCCAATCCCCTGAAGTCCTTTCTGGCATGAACGGTCTGCTGGAAAAGGGTTTTGACATCGAAACCCTGGCCGTCGTCCTCTATCTCCAGGATTATATGATTGTTGTCTGCCTTGAAATTCACAAAGACATTTTCTGCGGCTGCATGGCGTGAGATATTTGCAATCGCTTCCTGTATAATCCTGAAGAGCCTTATCTCTATATCCTGACTGAACCGTCTGTCCTTAGCCCCGGTGATATTGTAAAAGATGTTTGTCCCTTTTTCTCCCAAATGGATGTCGAGGAGCCATTTAATTGCTGCTTCCAGTCCAAGGTCATCGAGAAGGGATGGCCTAAGGTTTTGTATGGCTGTATTGAGTCCATCAAGAGTTTTGAGAACTATTTCCCGGATGCCGTCAATTTTATTTGCCGAAATCTGTTCAGGATAGAGCTTGCACATATCGATCTTCATGAGAAGCGCCGAGAGGTCCTGTATTGTATCGTCATGGAGGTTTCGCGCTATCCTCTTCCTTTCCTCTTCCTCTGTGGAGATTATCTTGTTTAGCAGGTTCTCGATCCTCTGCTGGCCTTCTTTTATTTTTCGCGTCCTCTCCCTGACCTTTTTTTCGAGCTCCATGTTATAATTTTTTATGCTCTCGATGGACCTGTCAAGTTTTTCCCTCATGATCTCAAAACTCCGGCTTAAGACCCCTATCTCGTCGCTGCCCTGAACCGCAACAGGCTCTGAAAGGTCTCCCTTTGATATCCTGTCTGTTGCCTTTATCAATTCCTTTATTGGATCGACCACGCTCCTGCTTATCCCCATTGCGAGCATAAATGCAGTCCCTATAAAGATCGCTCCGAGTGTGACAAAGGTCTTCTTCATATGCATGGAAGGCTCAAAGACATCGACTTCGGGTTCCTGTATGGATATGCCCCATGGCGCCATTTCGAGGGGTACGAATGCCACGACATTTGTGGATTTCTTTCTCTTCTCCTGATCATGGCATTGGTGGCATGTTGTTACGCGTTCTCTCTTTGAATTTATTATGGTGCTGAAGAATTTGTTGTAGTCGCAGTATGTGAGCGTGCGGGAAGGCTTTGATGAGGCTATGACTATGCCGTTGGAGTCTATGATGTCTATGAATGTATTCTCCCCTATATCGGTAAACTTTAGCTGCAATGCATACTATCCCTGTTATGATATGGAGTGCAGTAACGACCAAAAATACCATGCCAGCGTAACGGTTGATGAGCCTTACATAATCGATCCCTCCGAGGTGAAAGATGAGCCAAAGGGAGATATCGAGGGAATGAAACTTCTGGGATAGTCCAGTGACAGCGAGGACAATAAAAGTTGTCATATATATCCAGTGTTCGGCAATTCGATATGTGCTGAACCTCCTGATCTTATTTTTAAGCATATAATCTTCCCTTCACCTGTTTACTGCATATCGCCAGATATGCAAAAGGATTTGCAGGATAATGCCTATTACCATAATAGGTGTAAATATCTTGTATATCATTGTGACAATAAATACCAGCGGTGCGTTTGCAAGGGTCGGTTCATAATGTGAAAGCCACGCATCCGGGAAATTCTTTGCCGCATCCTTATGGCATTGCTGACACCTCCTGACGAGATTTGCCTTTACTGTTGCAGGGTCTGTGCTCCTTGTGCTGATTATATTGTGGGTGCCGTGGCAGTCTGTGCATACCGGTGCATTGAGGTATCCCTGGCTGAGCATCGCATAATGAATGCTCTCCATTGTCTTTGTGTATTTATCGAAGTGGCAGCGCCTGCAGGTCTCTGCGTTTGCAATGGAAAGATCCCTCATGCCCTTGAAGTTCCTCTGTGGATGTTGAGAGTGGGAGAAGCCGAAATGGCAGTCAGAGCAGCTCAGCCTTTTGTGCACCGAATTTTGCAACAAGGACAGGTCTATTTTTAGCGACAGGTTTTCGCCGCTTTTAAAGCCCATATTTAATTTATGTCCATGACATTTCAAACAATACTGTTCTTCATTCTTATATGTCTTTCTGCTGACCGGCATTATTGAATGTGAGCCGTGACAGTTAGTGCATGGATGGGACATGCCAGAATCTTCTTCGGTCAATAGCCTGGAATGAATGGATTTTGTCTTTATCTGCTCGCACCTGTGGCATCTCCTGCAGGTCATTGCGGACTTTGTCTTGTACTGCTCCTTGCTCCTGAATCTCCTCTGTGGATGTTTCTCTCCTGTAAAATCGGCATGGCAGTCCGAGCATTTCAGCGAACCGTGGGCAGAGGCTTTAAATTTTTCAGAATCCACATATGCCTCCAACGAGTCTTTATTCTCGAATGTCTTGACCAGCCCATGCTGTGAATGGCATGAAAGGCATTTCTGCGCCTCGTCAGAAAGAGCGCTATTCTGTGATTCTGCAGGCGAGGCTGCAAAGATCAACAAAAGAAGCGCCGTCATGATCCCCGTATGTGTGTTTTTTGAAAGCATCTTAATGAAACTCCCTGTATTCTGGATGTTCGCGCACAACAGGCATGCGATTTACTATCCACCTGAAGATGAGGATATGTATTGTTGCTATGGCAGCCACAATAGCCACTTCCTGCCACGGAGGAATAATGTGGTGTAGATGATCGGGCAGATTCCAGTTGAATGCTATTATGGAGACGTTTATCCTGTTCAATACAACGCCTAAAACAGCGTAGAAGGCTCCGAACCTCACAATGCCGGAACCGGACTTCTTAACGCCGTATGTGAGAATCATCGCAGGCATGAGCACAAAGCCGAGTATCTCCATTGTGAACCACTTTCCATAAGGCGTAGCGAGTAGATGCCATATCATCGCATATCTTTTCTTCTTCCTGAACGAGCCTTCTGAATTCCAGAAGAATCACAGGATTAAAGAACATGATTACCCTGAAAAGGAATACGGCTATGAGCAGCGGTTTTTTGTTTCTTGCTATGTGCGCCATCTCATGGGCGATGGCTGCCTGCAACTGCTCTTTGTTGAGAGTTTTTATGAGTCCTGTTGATATGAATACAGCGGCATTTCTGCCTGTTGTTGAAAACAGGACATAATCGTCATCCGCCAATACAAGGATATCGGGCTTTTCTGCAGGCAAGTCAGCTAATGCCTCATTGACGATTGGATGTTCTTCGTGCCCTTCTGCTTCCACATCCGGGTTTTTTGATTCAAATGTATTTTTTAAAACCGGAATCAGTTCCTGAAATAGAAAGATTGCTGCTGTGATGAGCAGTATGGAAATGAAAAATATCCATAACGGCATGATTTCAAATATTTCTAAATTGAGCCATCGGTTGATATCGAAAAGGGACTCCATCCTGAATGATACAGAGCCCCTGTCAGGATTTATTGCCTGATAAATGGGGAATGAAAAGACAGGCAGTAAGACCACTATGAGATGGAATCGCTGTCTTATTAAGGGATTATTGATGTGCCAGATGTGCATTGCCCTGTTCACGATAACAAAGGCTATTATCGAATGGCAGAATGCCTGTGCCATAAACATGCCCAAATAGGAATTGAAAAAGGAACTGAAAAGGCTTGAGATGTTCATTCGTTATAAATGTCTCTCATTTCATCCGTATAACTTCCATCTTCATTATATATGAAAAGGGGTCTTTCTGTTTTCAGTCCTGGACGCCCTCCCTTTACTGCCTCTATCAATACCATCTTGGCTTCGGTCGAAACACTGGAATGGATAAAGCGCAGACGCTTCGGCTCCAAATTGTTTTCTTTCATGGCATCCATTATCTCTGCCAGCCTCTCGGGGAGATGTATAATGCAGAGCCTTCCGTGATGTTTTAGAAGTGTAGAGCCTGCTTTCACCAAATCCTTTATAGATAGTTTAATCTCATGCCTTGCGATTGCCTTTTCATCGCCGATGCTCAGACGGCCTGTCTTCACCTTCCTGAAGGGAGGGTTTGAGACAACAAGGTCAGAATCAGTGAATGGGAGAATGGGTAAATGGGTGAACAGACGGGTTTTTGATAATTCCTTTAAATCTGCTCGAATAACTTTTACCCTCTCTTTAAGTTTATTTAGAACGACATTTTTCTCTGCAAGACGTGCAAGGCTTCTTTGGAGTTCGATTAGTGTGACTTCTGCATGCGGATATTTTTTTGCGAGGAGGATACCGATGATTCCTGAGCCTGCACCTAAATCAGCGATCTTTTTGACCCTCGGCAAATTAATGAATGAGAAGAGAAGGAGTGCATCTACAGAAAAGCGGTAGCCGTTTTTATTTTGATATATCTGGATGTCCCTTATGGTGTCGAGGGTAAGCATTGGCATTCATAAAATATTAACACAGGCATTGTCCCCTTGCAAAATCATTGATTGTCAACGCAATGCCTGATATAATGCTATCAATTGCAGAATAAACATAAAAATAAATGTTGGGCAACAATTAAATGAGGAAAATTAATTATGCTTTTCACCGCTGGAGAGTATAAATCTATGCGAGAAGAATACTGCTATCATGATCGAGATTGCAGATTCGAAATTGTGGCTACAACATTTCTCGACAGCCAATTCACCGGAGAATACAAAGGCATTTTCCCAAAGACGGTTCCCTCACATTACTCCTATGGTATCAACCTCAGACGGTTTGAACTGATCGTTCAAGCGGTTTTTGCTGCAGCGAGCCGTGCTGAATCAAATAACACCATTACTCCAACTCATATCACAAACTTAAGGGAAACAATATGTGCGGTCGTGCACTGGAAAATGGCATCCCAAGGCGGGCGAGCTGACCTCAAGACAGAAAACGTGAAAAAGAAATGGGGAAATGATACGTTTAACAAAGTCATAAATGCCTATCGGGAAAAAGCCTTGGCCTTATTTGAAATCGATGGAGTTCGAATACCAACTGCCTCTGCAATCTTGAGGTTTCTTTTTCCTGATGAATACGGCATCATGGATAGCCGAGTGGTAAAGATTACTCAGCGGGAAAACATAACGCATTTAGATCTTAGAGACGACGGATATATTAAAGACATAAAGAAGAACAAAGAACAATACAATAATAACTACAATCCATTTCTCGTGGCAGAAGCTTGTCAGCTAAACGATTGCGGTGTCTTATTCCAAGACGTAGACGAACACGGCAATACCATCAACTCCAAGTTCAGACCGTGTGACATAGAAATGGCATTATTTCAAAAAGAAAATGTCCAACAAACAAATCGAGGCGACAGATAATAGCCGATTGGGTTTTGCATAGGCTATTCCCCCTGCGCCACATTGGACATAAAGACAATTAAGACAATTAGGACAATTAATTAGGACAATTAGGGACACATCCCCTATTCGCACTTTTGAAATATAAGGGATGTGTCCCTAATAAAACCACTCGGAAACAAAACTGGCATAAAAATAAATGTTAGCCGGATAGGAGTTATCGAAGGATGAGCATCGTCAGTATCAAGTCAGAAGGTGATCTGGAAGTTGTCTTGCTCCACGAGACGCATCGCGCGCTCGCCGAGATTATCAGTCCGGAGCTCTACTCAGTTGGTGGTATTCCTCCCGAACAGTCGGTTCTGTTCCACACGGGTTCGTGTTTCAACCTGTTCTTGATCTTGGCAGTTGAGTTCTTTGCCGAGGGGCGGCGAAGTGCGTTTATCAACCAAAAGTATCAGAACTGGTCCTTGCTAAAGGGACTTAGTTGGTTCTGCACTGCTCATCAGGATGAGGCAACGGCTACAGGTCTCGATGTAGCTGTTGCCAACCTTGAGAGTTGGGTCACAAGGGAGGTCCCGTTTCGTTTCTGGTGTCCAGAGGTGAATACCCATGTTGAGTTTATGCTCAGGAATGACCAACTGATCTCCTTTGGAGCAAACACCGCTAAGCATAACCTGCTGCGGTTAACTGATTTGCTGGGAAAACTTGAAACCCTGTGTGCGTACGCCGGGTATACCTTCTCCCCCCCAGGAACTGTCGGCTGTCCTAACGTCGATGATCGAAGAGGTCAGAAGTCGATTGCTCTATCACTCAAGCTACTTGATCGAGCTTCTTGGGAACGTATTTCTCGCGCTAAACGCGATCATAAGAGACCGCTTTGCTGCCAATCCCACAAACCGTGTCAGCAAAATGACCATGCCTCTGGGAACAACTTTGGACGTCTTCCGAGACTTGTACGGGAGTGTGTTGGTTTTCAAGCATTATGAAGATCATCGAATTCGTGCTTACACGCCAATCACTACGCGGTATCTCAAACTCCGATACTATCGGCGAGGTCAGGCTAACAATGGTTTGCGCCGGACTGGCTTTGCCTCGTTGCGCTCGGCTCGCCAGCCGGCGAAGCGACCATTATATCAAAAAATATACTGTAACTACTTTTATTTGTGCTAATATAATTTTAAAGAAACCGATGTGTGAGGTAAAAAAATGAAAACAAGATTAAAAATGATTTACTGGAAAGGTGAAAAATTCTGGGTAGGTAAACTCGTTGAACATCCAGAAATAATGACGCAGGGAGAGACATTAGAAGAACTTGAGGAAAACATGAAGGATGCATATATGCTTATGACGATGGAGGACGTTCCGGAGAAACATAAAGTTAAAGAACTTACCATTGCTGTATGAAAAGAAAAGACCTTATCAAAAGACTGACTGATTCAGGATGTATTCTTGTTAGACATGGAAGCCGCCATGACTTATACAAAAATCCTACCACAGGTAAAAAGCAGCCGGTTCCAAGGCATAACGAAATAGACGAAAACCTTGCGAAGCATATAATAAAAGAATTGACATAACAAAAATTCAGCGGATACAGTATAACCGCTCGCTGATTTGTGGCGTACGCGGCCTACTCATTGATTAGTTCAATCAATGCGTCTAACAGCTCCTCTTCCTTTACCTTCTTCACCACTTCCCCCTTTTTAAACACGAGTCCCATGCCTTTGCCGCCTGCAATTCCGAAGTCGGCCTCCCTTGCTTCTCCGGGGCCATTGACAACGCATCCCATTACGGCAACGCTGATAGGCTTGCTCACATTTTTAAGGATATCCTCAACCTTCTGCGCAAGGGGTCTCAAGTCAACCTGACACCTTCCGCATGTAGGGCAGGAGATTAGTTCAGGCCCCCTCCGCCTTATTCCGAGGGACTTCAGTATTTCGTACGCGACTCTTATTTCTTCTTCCGGTTCTGCGGTGAGCGAAACCCTCATGGTAGCTCCTATGCCTTCGGAGAGAAGCATTCCAAGCCCGACCGCGCTTTTTATTATGCCGGTGAACGGCGGCCCTGCCTCTGAGATCCCGATGTGCAGGGGATAATCATAATTCTCAGAAAACAACCTGTATGCATCCACTGTCTTCATTACATTTGATGCCTTAAGGGATACCTTGATGTCATGGAAATCCAGTTCTTCCAAGATTTTTATATGCCCTTCAGCACTTTCAACGAGGGCCTCCGGCGTCGGGTGGCCGTATTTCTGAAGCAGCTCTTTTTCGAGGGAGCCTGCATTTACGCCTATTCTTATGGGAATATTTTTTTCTTTAGCTGCTGCAACAACCTCTTTGACCTTCCATTTCGCACCGATATTTCCGGGATTGAGTCTTAATCCGTCAACTCCCTGTTTAATTGCCTCGAGTGCTAATCTCCAGTCAAAATGTATGTCGGCAATCATAGGAATTTGAGATTTGAGATTTGAGATTTGAGATTTAATCTTTCCGAGGGCAAGGGCCGCTTCCATATCAGGCACAGCGAGCCTTATAATTTCACAGCCTGCAGCCTCCAGCGAGAGTATCTGATTCGCTGTTGCGTTCACATCCCTCGTGTCTGTCTTTGTCATGGACTGCACAGAGATGGGGCTTCCTCCGCCCACGGCGACATTGCCTACGTGAATCTGTCTTGTTTGCTTCCTTTCAATCATTTTTATCCTTCTTTGTCCTCTTCTGAAATATTATTTGCAGAGAGTCTCTCTTTTTCGAGCCTTGCAGATTCTTTCATTGCTTTAATCCGTTTTATTGCTGCATTGTGCTCTGACAGTGTCTTTGAGAAATAATGCGTCCCGTCATTCTTTGAGACAAAATAAAGATAAGGCACCTTTGCAGGATATAATGCTGCCTGTATTGATTTTATCCCTGGAGATGCAATAGGCCCGGGCGGCAAGCCTTTTATGACATATGTATTGTAAGACGTCTTTTTCCTCAGGTCGTTCCTCGTTATTTTGTGCCTGTTGCTTTTTAAGCCGTAGATTGCTGTGGGGTCTGCCTGCAAGGGCATTCCCCTTTTTATCCTGTTATGATAAACAGCGGATACCAAAGGCCTTTCTTCATCTGTCCTTGCTTCTCTCTCAATGATGGACGCCAGTGTCAAAATCTGATTTTCGCTCCAGCCGATCTCTTCTGCACGCTCTTTCAGTTCATTATTAAACTCGTCCCTCATTTTATTGACCATCAACTTTAATACGGCAACTGGCTTTGCACCTTTGGCAAATTTGTATGTCTGGGGAAATAGATATCCCTCAAGGCTCGGCGCATCTATATCAAGGGAACCTAAAAAGCCTTTGTCTTTTGTGAGCGAATTAAATGCCTCCGAAGGCATGATTTTGTTGTAAGCGAGCTTCCTGCCTATTTCAAGAAGGCTGTCGCCTTCGATTATAGTTATCTCGAACTCGATGATCCTGCCGCTTTTCAATTTCTTGAGGACCTGAATCGGGCTCATGTTTCCCCAGAAAACATAGTAACCCGCCCTTATCCTTTTGTCGAGCCGTGCTATCCTGCCAACGACCGTGAAGAGGTTTCTGTCCCTTATGAGATTGTTCTTTGCAAGTATATCTATTGCCTGCCTGTACGATGCCCCTTCGGGTATTTCTATCTCTATCTGTTTGCCTCCTCTGTTTGACGGCACAAAGAGCTGTATGCCTATGTATGATAGAAAAAGAAAAGATAGTGATATTGCTATTAATTTGATATTGTTTTTCATTTTGAATACCTTTAGCATTGTAATTCTTGCGAGTGTTTTTCGGTATGTTATTTAGACATGACTTTTAAATCGGTATCCTTAGAATAACAGATTGGGGATTGAAACTACAAGCATTAAGAAGTGAGGGCGACCACATCTGTGGTCGCCCTGTTGTCTGTTTTTCTGAATTCTGTATTCTGTGTTCTGTTTTTAGTACATTCCTTCCATTCCGCCGCCGGGCATAGGAGGCATCTTCTTCTCTTCCTCAGGCATCTCTGTAATCATGACCTCTGTGGTGAGCATCAGTCCTGAAACAGATGATGCGTTCTGAAGTGCCGACCGTGTGACCTTTGTCGGGTCAATGATTCCTGCCTTCAGCATGTCTGTGTATTCTTCCTTGTAGGCATCGTATCCATAATTAGCATCCTTTGACTCTTTGACCTTCTCAACAATAATGGATGCCTCTATTCCTGCATTCTGTATGATCTGCCTTATAGGCTCTTCCATGGCCTTTTTCACGATTGTCACGCCCAACTGCTGGTCGTGGTCCAATTTCATTTTATCCAGCGCCTTGATACATCTTAAGAGAGCGACTCCTCCGCCTGGGACGATACCTTCTTCGACTGCAGCCCTTGTCGCGTGGAGTGCATCTTCTACCCTTGCCTTTTTCTCCTTCATCTCTGCCTCTGTTGCAGCGCCTACATTTATAACTGCTACTCCGCCTACAAGCTTTGCGAGCCTCTCCTGAAGCTTTTCCCTGTCATAGTCGGATGTTGTCTCCTCCATCTGTGCCTTTATCTGCTTTACCCTGCCCTGAATCGTTGCATGGTCTCCTGCGCCTTCGACTATTGTTGTGTTTTCTTTATCGATTGTTATCTTTCTTGCCCTGCCGAGGTCGTTGATCTTCACATTCTCGAGCTTGAGGCCTATGTCTTCGGATATGACGGTTCCGCCTGTGAGAATGGCTATATCCTCAAGCATCGCCTTTCTCCTGTCTCCAAAGCCGGGCGCCTTTACTGCGCAGACCTGAAGCGTGCCGCGCAGCTTGTTTACAACCAGTGTTGCGAGCGCCTCTCCCTCGACTTCCTCAGAGAGTATGAGAAGGGGTCTTCCCATCTTTGCAATCTGCTCGAGGACCGGGAGGAGGTCTTTCATGCTCGAGATCTTTTTGTCATGGATGAGAATGAATGCATCATCAAGTGTGCACTCCATTCTTTCGGGGTCTGTTATGAAGTATGGTGATATATAGCCCCTGTCAAACTGCATGCCCTCAACCACATCGAGGGTTGTGGCCATGCTCTTTGCCTCTTCAACTGTTATTACTCCGTCCTTGCCGACCTTGTCCATTGCCTCTGCAATGAGCTCTCCGATGGACGGATCGTTGTTTGCAGATATTGTTCCGACCTGTGCAATCTCTTTTTTCTCGGCAACAGGCTTGGACATCTTCTTGAGCTCATCTACGACAACATCGACTGCCTTGTCAATGCCTCTTTTGAGGTCAATGGCATTTGCGCCTGCTGTCACATGCCTCATGCCTTCTTTATAAATCGCATAGGCAAGAACAGTTGCAGTTGTTGTTCCGTCTCCTGCCACATCGGATGTTTTGGATGCTACTTCCCTGAGAAGCTGTGCGCCCATGTTCTCATATGGGTCTTTCAATTCGATTTCCTTTGCAACTGTTACGCCGTCCTTGGTGATGTTTGGCGCGCCGAATTTCCTGTCTATTATTACATTCCTGCCCCTGGGGCCAAGTGTCGCCTTTACTGCATCTGTTAGAATATTTACGCCCCTTAAAATTGACTGTCTTGCTGCTTCATCAAACAATAACTGTTTTGCTGCCATATTTTATCTCCTCCTTTTCCTTATTCGATGATTCCTAAGATGTCTTCTTCTTTGACAATCAGATATTCTGTGTCATTGAGCTTGATCTTTGAGCCTGAATACTTGTCAAAGAGAACAGTATTGCCTTTCTTCACCTCTTTGACCTCTGACCCTACAGCCTCTACGGTGCCTCTCTGGGGCTTCTCCTTGGCCACATCAGGCACATAGATGCCGCCTGCGGTCTTTTCGATTTCCTCTTCAGAGTACTTCACGACTACCCTGTCTTTGAGTGGTTTGATCTTCATACGATACCTCCTTTTTGATTTATGATTTTGATTTCAGATTTAAATCTGAAATCACCGATCTGCAGTTATTAGCACTCACCTCAGACGAGTGCTAATATATCTGTAAAGAGGGCATGGAGGCAAGGGGAATTATGGCTGAATATTTCGGATTATTTTAATTTTTTGCAATTTTTTGTAATTTTTTAAGATTTTTTAGATTTAGAAATTTAGTGGGGTGTTAGTTAGGATTTTCTGTATCTCCTCTTTGGCAGCCATAATTTTATAGTCAGTATTCCTGCTAAAAAGCCTCCTATATGGGCGAACCATGCCACTCCGCCCTGATTCAGCATGCCTTTGCTCACAATGCCGTTGATTATTTGTATCACTATCCAGAAACCGATCACAATTATGGCTGGAATTCTGACTATCTGCCAGAAGAATCCAAAAAAGAGGATTGTATAGACCTTTGCATGGGGGAATAGTAAAAGGTATGCGCCTAATATTCCTGAGACAGCGCCGCTTGCGCCAATCATGGGTATTGTTGATTGGGATTCTGTGAGGGCATGTCCGTATGCAGCCACGATACCTGAAAATAGATAGAATAAAATAAACCTGAAGTGCCCTATGGAATCCTCTATATTATTGCCGAATATCCAGAGGTAGAGCATATTGCCTGCAAGGTGAAGAAAGCCTCCATGCAAAAACATTGATGTAAAGACCGTGAGCGCAGGATGTATGGGCTGTGTTGTTTCAAGGGAGATTAAACTGTTAGGTATTGCACCATACAGATAGGCTATTCTTGCCTCTTCCATTGGAGATACGAATTCCCAGAGAAAAATAAGGCAGTTTATAACAATCAGTCCGATTGTAACAAAGGGGAATGTCTGTGTCGGATTATCGTCTCTATAGGGAATCATAAATCAGTCACCAGTCAATAGTCATCAGTCATTAGTCATTCCTGCGAAAGCAGGAATCCAGTTCCATTATTGCTCTATCTGTGCAACCTCGATACCATTAGCCTTTAAAATAGCGGTCGTTACGCCGCACCCCTCAACCTTCCGGTTGTTCACCCATACCTTAAATACGCCGCATGAGGGGCTTCCTTCCTTTAGAATTGCCTTTTTGATATTAAACATCTTGGCAATCCTCAATGTCTCCATTGCCCCGTTTATCAGGTTTTTTGAATAGTCAACACCGTCTGCGCCTATTGCCCTCACTCCAATAGCTCCCTTTATAAGCTCATTGCCATCGCCATTTACAAAGCTTATGGCAGACCTTGGTGTTGGAAGCCCACCAAGCTGCTCAGGGCATAGAGGGATAGCCTTTCCGGATGCCACAAGCTCTATTATTTCAGGATGTCCGCAATTTGTGCCGTCGTATCTTGTGTTCATTCCTGCAAGACATGCGCTGACGATTATCATTTGCCTGTATTTTATCATAGTATTAGAAAAAATCATTTGACGCATTTGTCTCTCTGAAATATGATACTTTATATAATTGTGAGGAATTTGCAGAATGTGCAGCGCATATTCTTTTGTGATAAACCCAAAGAGCGGAATAAATATTATTGTTATTGCTGATAAAACCTTTTCAAACATAGGCGTCACATCCGATATCACTTTTCCGAAAGACCTTGTAGTATCCATCTTTTATCCTCCGAGGGTTATTTAAACATTCTAAGTTTCTTTGAAGAGGCAGAGACTATTTATTGCTTTTTGTTTTTAAAAATATTTTAGAGGAGGAGAATATGAAAAAGCGTGTAATATTTCCATTGCTGCTTGGTATTATCGCGTTACTCATTATAAATAATAAAGCAATCGCCCAGCAGAAGCCTCAAAACATCAATAGCTGTCTTGAATGCCACAGCAATGCAGAAAAGATGAAGGAATTGGGCTATCCGGAGTTTGCCATGACCCATGATGATGTAGAAAAACAGACGGGCATGCCTGCAACCTGCGAGATGTGTCATCAGGGAAACCCCAATGACAATACCATTGAAGGAGCCCATAAAGGCATTTTAGGGCTATCTGTAGTGATGAAAAAGGGCGCCACTTCAGTTCCGAGAAGGGAGCTTAAAGGGGAGGACAGAGAATCTATCAAGAGTCTGAAACCAAAAGGTGATTTTGCAGGCAATGCCCTTTTCCCGAGGGTGATGGGGAAAGATGGCAAGCCTGCGCTCAATCCGAGGATAAGCGTGATTCAGTGGCATGACAAGGATCTCAACACCATTGCCTTTAATCCGGGCATTGCGGAGAAGACCTGCGGAACCTGCCACCCTAAAGAGGTTAAAAGCTACATGAAGACAGAAATGGGATTAACATTAACCATGCGCCAGTATGAAACATGGCTCAGCCCCACAGGACCCCAAACTTGCGGCCTCTGGACAGCAGCCGCCACCAAGCCCAACAATGACAGCTTTACTACCGAAAACATGGATAAATACAATGCTGTCAGCACTGCCCGCCTCGGTAAGGAGCAGGCATTTTCCAACCAGAGAAACTGTAATACCTGCCATGCAGGCTGCCTGGATTGCCATTACACCCCTTTTAATAAAGAGGTCAAAGACAGCAAAGGAAAACCGAAAGAGGCAGGCGTTCATACATTTTCCTTTAAGCCTCCAACGCTTTCGTGCATGGGTGATGGGAGGGCACAGATATGTCATGCAGGTCCTCTGGAGAGGAGAAGGGGGGATGGATTCATGAAAGGAAACTTTGCAAGGGCAGCAGTGGCCGATCCGCAGAATGAGAAATCAAAAAAATATATAGAGACCCCTGATGTTCATTTTGCAAAGGGTATAACCTGTGTAGACTGCCATCGCAGTAACCACAAAACCCATAACATGGGTGACCAGATAAGGAGTCCTGAGACTGTAGAGTGTGCAAAATGTCATAAGCAGGCGGTGTCTGCCCATAAAGAGGACATCCACAGGAACCTTTCTTGCGAGGCATGCCATACCCCATTAATTGCAGGCTATGCCTTTAATTTCTGGGCGCCCGGAAAAAGATTCGGCATGGAGACCCCGCTGGACAGGCATCAGTTCTATAATGTCAATGCAATGGCTCCCGTCATCCTTAAGAATAAGAAAGGCCGGTGGAATCCATATCATGTAGTCCCTCATATCTCAACCAATGTTAAAAAGGATATGGTAAGGCTATCCAGAAATCTTATCTTCAGGAGTAAGCCAGATGTAAATATGAAGAGGCAATATCCATCCAACGACGCATTTGCTATAACAGGCTTATACGAAGGGAGCAAGGATGAAGGTATGGTCATGGCATGGCTAAATATTGACAAGGTTGCTCATGCAATTACAAAGGCACGGAGTTGTGATAGCTGCCATGAGTCAGGAGGAGCACAAAAGGTTTCGGTGGATTACAAATGGATGGCAAAGCCTGATATTGCTTATAGGGATGTCCTATCGGGACATTACACAATTATGGCTGATGGAAAGGGTTTGAGGATCGAGAATCTTTCAGGCGCTGATGGAAAATCAATCCCTGAAGGACTTAGACCTCTTATAGGCAAGTGGGATTTTAAGGGAGATTTTTCCATGCCACAGGTAAGAAATAAAAAGGCATATGCTGAAGAAAAAACAAGATACGAAAAGGTATTAAAAAATGGAAGTAGATACCATTTTTAGTTAAAATAGTGGCATTAGAATTAGGGGATATTCTAAGTATAATCATAACAAGCAACGAAAAGAAGGAGGGTGAAAATGAAAAAGTATTTAATATTTACTTTTGCACTGGGTATTATCGCATTGCTTACTATCAGCAGCGAAACCATCGCAGTTGATAGCTGTCTTGAATGCCACAGCAATTCAGCAAAGATGAAGGAGATAGGTTTCCCGCAGTTTACAGTAACAAATGAGGACGCTCAGAAGCAGGCAAAGATGCCGGCATCCTGCACTGACTGCCATCTCGGCAATCCATCCGACCAGACAAAGGATGGCGCGCACAAAGGGCTGCTCAGGCTTTATTATGTGAAGTCAAAAGGACTCCAGGCTGTAACAAGGGATAAGTTGGAAAAATACAAGCCGGAATCCATAGAGCCGAGGGGGAAAAACCCTGTGGTTGAGCTTCTTCCCAAAGTAGAAAAAGACGGGAAATCAGTTAAAGACCCTGAAGTTGCGACCATATTATTCCATGATAAAAACCCTGAAGACCTTTCCTTTAACTATCCTGTACAGGAAAAGACCTGCGGGGCATGTCATCCGAAACAGGTAAAGGAACTCAGAAAGACAGCCATGGGACACAATGCAAAGCAGATGCTTTACAGGACATGGACAGACAAGAAGGTGGGTCCCCATAACTGTGGTGTCTGGTTTGTGGATGGATACGATGAGATAGCAAAGAATACAAAGGTTCCTTTTACAAAGGAGATGTCAGCGATTAATCAAAAGGCGTGCAATATCTGTCATGTTGGATGTCTCGACTGCCATTATGCCCCTAAAAAGAAAGACCCCAGCGACCCCACACTTGGTTCCCATACATTCACGAAGAATGTATCAGCACAATCATGTTACGGCGGCGGCAGGGGATCAGTCTGTCATGCAGGGCCTGAGGACAGAAGGAGAGGCGCAGGGTATATAGGAGGGCATTATTCCAATCCTACGGGCGCAACACCCGATATTCACTATTCAAAAGGACTTTTATGCACCGACTGCCATGATACGCCTGCAAAGGACAAAAAACTCCTGCACGGGCAGGTGAAGAGACAGGCAAGCTGCTCAAAATGCCATGACAGTGCGGTAAAATCGGTTGCAAAATCTGTCCACAGAAAGGTTTCTTGCGAGGCATGTCATGTACAGGATGTGGGTGCATATACCGGAACATTCTGGGGTCCCGGTAAAATGGCTGGAATAAAAACACCGTTCTTCAAATATAAAGAATACTATGGCATTATGAGAGAGCCGATTCTCATTAAAGACCAGAAGGGGAGATGGATCCCTGTGAAACCTTATGCAATGGCTGTTATGAATCAGAAGGCGGATGGAGGATTAAAGCCCGGTCTTGCATGGAGATTTCCTAAAAATCTTCCTGACCTCGAAAGGACAGACGATGCATATGCCTTTGTGGGATTGTTGAGCGGTCTGCCCGCAAATGACAATGCCCTTGCATGGATACAGATGGATAAGATGTCCCATAAGTATGGGAAGGCAAGAAAGTGTGAAAGCTGCCATACAAAGGATGGAGAGCAGCGTCAGGATGTTTCATGGAAGTATGCTGATGCAGGTGCAGAGCCTTTCGAGGGCAAGCATACTGTAATAGCCAATAAAAATGGTCTATTCATTAAGGACATGCAGGCCACCACAGAAATAAAGGTGAAGGAAGGATGGAAGATCGAGGACTTTGCTCCGTGGTATTACCTGAAGGATAAGTGGCAGGTTAAGGGCAATTTCTCCATCCCGACTATTAAGAAAAAGGCAGTATACGGAAAAGAACAAAGCAGGTATGAGAATGTAATCAAGACAGGGGAGGCTTATCATAAATAACATTTAGCATGCTAAAGAGGGCTGACCGGAGCGGTCAGCCCTCTGCCTTGACATTAAAAGGATTTTTAAGGTTAAAATATTCAAGTTATGAAAAAAAGACTTTTCAGTTCTATTATTTTGACGGCATTATGTCTCGCGGTTTTGCTGGCAGGAGTTTTATTTTCAACAAACCTCTGCACTAAGGAGAGGTCATTTATATGCAGCTCTTTTGCATTTGTGTTTAATATAAATTCCAGTCCGGTATCCATTGCACCCGACAACAGTTATACAAAATTTTATGCCAGTTCAGATGTAATGCATCGCCAGGAACTGGTGTCTTCCATATTCCACCCGCCAAAAGTCGTCTCCTGATTTTTTTAATCTAAATCATAATTTAAATCATTCAGGAGGTTTCGTATGAAGTCAAAAAGAAACATCATATGGATTATTATCATTTTGATGATTGGGATTTATCTGTTCCCTACGATTAAAAACAGGGTAGCATTTGCAGGAAATAAGCCGGCACTAAATGAAATGTCGCCGGAATTTTCTCTGAAGGATTTAAGCGGAAAAAATGTGCGCCTCTCCGATTACAAAGGCAAGGTTGTCCTGGTCAATTTCTGGGCAAGCTGGTGTCCTCCGTGCAAAATGGAGATCCCCGGCATTCAAAAGGTGTATACCGCATATAAAGACAAGGGGTTTACGGTTATCGGCATTGCCACTGACGATGTGTCGCCGTCTTTCATCAAGAGTATGGGCATGTCCTATCCGGTAGTGCTGGCTGATAACGAGGTCATCAGCGATTATGGGAACATCTCAGGCATTCCCGCGTCATTTTTAGTAGGAAAAGACGGCAGGATAATAAAGAAGGTAATGGGGATGTATTTTGAAAGCAGCCTTAAAAGCGATCTGGAAAACGCTTTAAAGGGTAGAAAATAAGGAGGGTAGAATGGAGAATGTATCTTTAATAATGGCATTTGGCGGAGGTCTCCTGTCATTTTTCTCTCCATGCGTTTTGCCTGTCATCCCATCCTATGTCTCGTATATCACAGGCATATCGTTTGAGGACCTTACAGGAGAGCAGGACAAAGGAAGAATAAGAAAAGTAACCCTTAAAAACTCCTTATCCTTTATAGCCGGGTTCTCATTAATATTCATCCTTCTCGGCGCGTCCTCAAGCTTTCTGGGCAGTATCCTTTCCGACTATCAGGACACCGTCAGAAAAATCGGAGGGGTACTGATTGTAGTCATGGGGCTTTATATAGCAGGCATTTTGAAGATTGGGTTCCTGATGCAGGATAAAAGGCTGCACCTGCAGAACAAGCCTGCAGGACTTTTAGGCTCTTTCCTCGTGGGAACGGCCTTTGCTGCCGGATGGACACCATGCATAGGTCCTGTTTTAGGCTCAATACTGCTTTATGCGAGCACCGCAAATTCTGTTACATCAGGTATAGAGCTGTTAGCAGCGTATGCGCTGGGTCTTGGGATACTCTTTCTCATCACATCCCTTGCCATAAACACAGCCCTTTCTTATTTCAAAAAGATAAACCGCTATATGAGGGTGGTATCTGTTGTGAGCGGGTTGTTCCTTGTGGTTGTGGGTATCCTTCTTTTTACAGGGACGTTTAATGTGTTAAGCCAGTATATGACCATGATTTCAATTTAGATTTACAATTTTACCAGTCTGATATGAGAAGTCTGCCTTAAGGCAGACTTCTCATAATGATGGGCAAAACAAGAGGAACATAAATGAGAAACAAAAAGAGATTTATTGTATATATGTTCATCGTGACACTTTTCAGCCTTGCCTCTATCAATGTCTTTGCAGAGGCCGAAACGATGAAGTTGCACGGCAGGATAGTAAAGCTGGATAAACCAAATCATATCATGGTTATCAATGTAAGCGATGAGAGGGAAAAGACGCTGTTTTTTGATGAAGAGACAATTAAGCTGATTGAAAAGCAAGAGATTGTTGAAAGGGATTTTGTGTTTATCAAATATAAACAGGAAGATGGAAAGAATGTTATTATTAAAATTAAAAAAGTAATTGGGTGTTAGAGAGGCGTAGATGATTCCTTATCCGAATATAAATCCTGAGATTGTAAGAATAGGGCCATTTGCTGTCAGGTGGTACGGCATGATGTATCTCATAGGATTTGCATCATCCTACTTTTTAGTCAGGTATCAGATAAAGAAGTTACGAGTCAAGAGTTCGGAGTTAGGAGTTAAAAAACAGCAAACTCGCCAAACTCTAAACTCTAAACTCTTAACTCTGGATGTTGATGCCCTTTATTCATACCTGATTCTCGGTCTTTTATTTGGTGCAAGGCTGGGCTATGTAATCTTTTACAATCTTTCCTACTATGTTCAGCATCCGCTCGAGATATTTGCTATTTGGCATGGAGGGATGTCCTTTCATGGCGGGCTGATCGGAAGTGTTATTGCAGGTATTCTGTTTTGCAAAAAACTGAAGATAGATGTCTGGCAGATAGCGGACATTGTTATTGTTACCGCGCCTATAGGCCTCGGACTCGGAAGACTCGGAAACTTCATAAATGGAGAGCTTTACGGCAGGGTTGCAGATGTGCCCTGGGCCATGATTTTCCCCACAGGAGGGCCGTTGCCGCGCCATCCATCGCAGCTTTATGAATTTTTTTTAGAAGGCGTTGTGCTTTTCTCTGTGCTCTGGATATTGAAAAATAAAGGTTTCAGAACAGGCATCCTCTCTTCACTCTTTATTGTTTTCTACGGTGCATTCAGATTCTTTGTGGAGTTCTTCAGAGAGCCAGACCCACAGCTCGGCTTTATCTTAGGCCTATTCACAATGGGTCAGGCACTGAGCGCATTGATGGTGATTTTTGGACTTGGGATTCTTTATCTGAGGAAAAGAGCTTAGCATCCGTATATTATATGATATACTTTTATTAGTTTGCATTTTTTGTTAAGGATATAAAATGGATGGCAATCTGAATAACCTTAAAAAATATGTATTCTTCGAGTTTCTGAATCTTGCAGGCAGGGCATTTGTTGTTGTCAGATATTCTGACAATGTAATTTTAGGAAACCGGGGATTTACAGCAGAAGAGAAGGAAAACGGAATTATTCTTGTTTTCAACTCAAGGATGAATTTTTTGTGGGATGATTACGGCATTACAGCCACGCTTGTTTTCGGCACTTCTCCGCAAAAATGTTTTATTCCTGTGGATGATATAGCAGCGGTATATTCTCCTGAACTCAATGCACAGTTTGTGACATCTCCGCAATTAACAACAGTCAACAGTCAGCAGCCAGCAGTCATCGGTCAAAAAGAAAGGGTCAAGGGTCAGGGGACAAGCGGCAAGGGTACCTCTAAAAATGTGATTCAAGTTGACTTTACGAAGAAGCGAAAATAGGAGATATGAATAAAGTCCTGATTGTAGACGATGACAAAATAATAAGACTTTCCCTGAAGGAGATATTGGAAGATAATGGCTTTTCTTCCATGGAAGCCTTCAGCGGCAGACAGGCAATCGAGCTTTTCAAAAAGGAAATTCCGGACGCCGTGCTCCTTGACCTTAAAATGCCGGGTATGGACGGCATCGAGACCATGCAGGAACTTAAGAAGATAGACGCTGATGTGCCTGTTATCATTGTTACCGCGCATGTGGATCTGGATGCAGCGGTAGGGGCAATAAAATTAGGCGCATACGACTTCATAGTTAAGCCTCCGAAATTCGATAGGCTTCTCCTTACGCTGAAACGGGCGATAGAGAAGATGCAGCTCGAAAAGGCCGTAAAAAGACTGAATACGGCTGTGGGGGCATCCCTTGAATGGCTTTTGGGTAAAAGCGAAGTCATGAAAGGGATAACCGAACAGATCGAGCAGGTTGCATCCAGCGATTTCTCCGTAATTATCCAGGGAGAGACAGGTACAGGAAAGACCACCATCGCCAACATCATACACAATCTCAGCAAGAGGGCAAACAGTCCATTCGTAACCGTGGATATAGGTGCGATACCCGAGTCCCTCGTGGAGAGCGAACTCTTCGGACATGAAAGGGGAGCCTTTACAGGGGCGGATAAGAAGAAGAAGGGTTTTTTTGAGGTTGCCAATGGAGGCACTATCCTGATTGATGAGGTGCAGAATATATCACCTTATATTCAGGGCAAACTCCTCAGGGCAGTCGAGGAAAAGAAGATATACCCTCTCGGCAATACTCAGCCTGTCGATATAGATGTCCGCATTATAGCCGCAACCAATACAGATATAAGGCAGGCCGTGAGAGAAAAAAAAATCAGGGAGGACATGTTTTTTCGTCTCAGCGAGTTCATAATAAACCTCCCGACTCTCAGGGAGAGAATCGATGATATACCGTTTTTAGCCCAGAGATTTCTTGTAGAGGCATGTGCGGAAATAAATAAACAGGTGTATGAAATTTCGGATGATGCAGTCAATCTTTTAGTGCACTATCCATGGCCGGGCAATGTGAGGGAGTTGAAAAATGTGATAAGAAGAGCGGCCCTCGTCTCCAGCGAGGGCGTAATCAAAGCGGAACATTTAAGCTTCATAATAGGAGATAAATCCGATGATAGAAATGGCATCCCTTTGATGCCGCTTAAAGAGCTTGTTGCCATAGCCGTAAGGGACGTTGAAAAGAAGGCTATAAAACAGGCGCTGGAGGCCACAAAAGGCAACAAGACAAAGGCAGCATCCATATTGCAGATAGACTACAAGACCCTTCTCACAAAGATAAAAGAGTGTAATATCCAGTAACAGAGCAGTAGACCTTGCCTAATTCGGTTAAATTATGGAAGCTATTCCATAATTGTGGACAGACTTCCATTCAATCAAAAGACATTTTTGTAACCTGAAATTAGAAAACCCTTATAATTCAAAGCAGTAAATCTCTGGCATATTTCTTGAAATATAAGATAAAAGCAATCCTGAATTTAACCTTGAAAATGCAATCAGACAGACTGCCGCTGGCGGCAGGACTGCCTATCAATGAATTAAACAGGAGGTGTGATATGTCAGGAATATTAACATTTAGGGATGAATTCACAATTAATGAGCTTCACGAGAATGCAAACAGTCTAAAGGATGCATTCATCAGATGGGATGATGTGACAGTTGATATCGCAGATGTGAAAAGGATTGACATTGCCGCTATTCAAATGCTTATTGCAGCCCGGAAAGAGTGGCATGCGAATGGGAAAAATCTGATTTTTAAGACTTCAGATGAAGTGGCGGACATGCTGTCAATTGCTGGTATTCAACTATGATGCGTGACAGGAGTTCAAAGTTCAAGGCTCAAAGTTCAAAGCTGAAAAATAGTGATCGGGGGCTGACTGTGAAGATAGCCGCAATCCTGTCATTCATTACAGTGCCGCCGCTTATAAATGACATCACGGTAAGGATTATTACACTGTGTACCGTATATGCGGTTGTCTTTACAGTAATTCATAAACTGGTAAAAAAACATATAAAAGGGTTAGACATTAAACATACGGAAGCTGAAAAACAGCACCTCTCAGAAATAGAGACAATGTTTGAGCCAATGATAGCGTTCCTTTATAACAGAGCACAGCTTATTCCTGTTTTGACCAATCAGCTTAGTGAGGTGACACGGCAGACAGAATCCGCTGCGCTGGATATAGGTGAAAAATTCATGAACATTGTGGAAAGAGCACGGAACCAGGCAAAAAAGGCATCAGGCACATTCGGCAGATTTGCAGGGAACGGCGACGGCAGAAGTGATACACTGGTTGATTTAAGCAAAAAGGCGCTTTCAGATGTGATTGAGAGCCTGAAGGAAATAGCTGCTGTAACAGCGCAGACCTTAAGGGACATGGAGGTGATTATAGAGGATGCGGCCCATATAGGGAAGATAGTTAATGAGATTGAATACATTGCTGAACAGACAAATCTTTTAGCGCTCAATGCCGCTATTGAGGCAGCAAGGGCAGGAGAGCATGGAAGGGGCTTTGCCATAGTTGCCGATGAGGTGAGGAAGCTCTCTGACAGGTCAAATAATGCAGCAGATGAAATAAGGAAGCTCATTACAAAGGTTGGGACTGATATCAAGGTCATTTACACAAAGACAGAAAAAAGCATATCTGAAAGTAATGCTCGTTCTTCGGAGGCAGATGTTGTGGTGCAGGATGCCCTGGAAAGAATTGATGATGTAATGAATGAAGTAAGGCATAAGCTTGACGAACTCGGGTCAGAAACAGAATCCCTTGCTAAAGACATAAGCAGCATTGTCATATCCATGCAGTTTCAGGACATAACAAGGCAGCGCATAGAGCATGTGGTTGAGCCGCTCCTCTCATTCAGGACAGAATTAGAGGAGATAATGCAGAAGGCAAAGAACATGAGTGAAAAAATTCACACATGGGAAGGCAATGGCAACGGTACTGCATGGCTTGAAAAGATGTATACAATGGAATCCGAGAGAAGGGTTTTAAAGGAGGTGTTGAAAAATGGGTAAGACCGTATTAATAGTTGATGATTCAGCGTCCATGAGGCAATTGGTTTCTTTTGCTTTAAAGGATGCAGGATATGAGGTAGTTGATGCGATTAATGGAAAGGATGCCCTGAGTAAACTGAACGGGACAAGAATAGACATAGTAATAACCGACCTCAACATGCCGGAAATGGATGGGATTGAGTTTATAAAGCAATTGCGCAATAAAAACGGTTACAGGTTTACACCCATAGTTATGTTGACCACAGAGTCTCAGGAATCCAGAAAGCAGGAAGGCAAACAGGCAGGCGCCAGCGGCTGGATTGTTAAGCCATTTACACCGGAGCAGTTAATAGATATTGTTAAGAAATTTGCGAAATGAAGCAACAGTCATATAGAAAGGAGTTGAGTGACAATGAACTTCAAGTTTGAGAAATCAGATGGATTGGGTCTATTGACCTTTGATGGCGAGCTGACTGCAGAACGTTCCAACGGGCTTAAGGAGGCCTTAATGATATCCCTGGATAATGCTGAACATGTAATAGTTAATTTTGAGAAGGTGACAAGGATAGACCGCAGTTGTATAAGGCTGTTCTGCATGGCCTTTAAAAAATCTAAAAGATTAAAGAAGCGTCTGACATTGACCGGCATACATCCGGAAACATATGAAAGGGTAAAAGAGATTGCAGGGTATTATCTTCCTGTTAATGACCTCATGGATGGTGATACAAGCAGTATGCGGATGGCCGGCAGTGCTGTAAAGTGAAGATATGTGGGGAGCAAGGAAGCCTTGTTCCTGACAGGAATTTGATAGATATGCTTCTCCAAGGCGTTGACCTCGTGGAAGAGATGATTGAAACCGCTGCTTTGAAGGAGCACTTTGACTTTCATAGGTGCAAGGACTGGATGAAGAAAATGGGGGATAAAAATGGTGGACTATAAAAAGTTATACAGCATTTTTGTTGATGAGGCAATGGAGAGGATAGCAGAGCTCGAAGGCGGACTCCTGCAGATCGAGAAATCCCCTGACGACAAAGAGCTGCTAAACACTATTTTTAGAGCAGCACACACAATAAAGGGCTCAAGCGGAAGCCTGGGATTGAAAGATATATCTGCATTCACCCATCACATGGAGGAGATACTTGACCTGGTGCGGCAGGAGAAACTGAGCCCTGATAAAGAATTAATCAATGTCCTTCTTGATGCCACCGACATGATAAAGGAAATGGTTGAAAGCGTGGCGTCTGAAACAACCTTTGAATTCAGCAGGTGTGAGGATCTGTTGAAACGCATGGAGGAAATGAAGACCAGGCAAGAACATGTTATTCGCACCCCGGAAAGTCTGCGACTTTCCGGGGACCTCATTGCGAGGAGTGATGTGAGCCGCAGCCCTGAGCGTAGTGAAAGGGACGAAGCAATCTTAAAAGATGAGATTGCTTCGCCTTCGGCTCGCAATGACAACAAAAAAGAATACAGGATTATATTCGTTCCTGACCCGAACCTCTTTAAGAGAGGTATCGACCCCTCCGTAATAATAAATGACCTGAAAAATATCGGTGAGATAGTCAGCATAAAGGCAAATACTGATGCAGTGCCAATGCTCTCAGAACTAAACTGTGAAAACCTGTATCTCGGGTGGGATATACAGCTTAAAGCAAATAAGAAGATAGAAACGATAAAAGATGCGCACGAATTCATAGAAAAGATAAAAGAGGTCTTTGAATTTGTAGAAGACAGCAGCGAAATAAAGATACTTCCTGTTACGGTCCCTGAAAAAAACATGCCGCTGATGGGAAAGATGCTCGTGGATGAAGGCATTGTAAAAACCGAAGATGTGGAGGAGGCCCTGAAGGCCCAAAAAAAATTGGGGGAAATACTCGTGGAACAGGGCAAAGTTTCTTCCGGCGAAATTGAAAAAGTGCTTGAAAAACAGAGAAACAAAAAAGTTGAGTCTTTTAAAAACTCTATATCGTCCACCATCAGGGTCGACCTCAAAAAACTCGATCACCTTATAAATATTGTTGGAGAGATGGTAATAGTGCATTCCATGTTCCAGCAGACGCTTCAGAGTAATGGCAACAGCACATCAGAGAAGTTCGACCACCTTTTCTCCCAGCTCCAGAGGATAGGGAAGGATATACAGGAGAGTGCCATGTCTTTAAGGATGCTCCCTGTTGGAGAGGTTTTTCAGAGATTCACAAGGCTTGTAAGAGAGCTTTCAGCATCAAAAAACAAAAACATGGAACTTATTATTACAGGAGAGGATACGGAGCTTGATAAAGGAGTTCTTGAAAAGATAGCTGACCCCTTGGTGCATCTAATACGCAACTCCATAGACCACGGCATAGAGACACCCGAAGAAAGACTATCTAAAGGCAAACCTGCAAATGGGACGATTAATCTGAGCGCCTATCAGATGGGAGACTCTGTTTACATAGATGTAGAGGACGACGGGAGAGGACTGAATAAAGAAAAGATAATTGAAAAGGCTATTTCAAAGGGGATAATAAATTCAGCGCCAGGTCTTACAGACGATCATCTATATAACTTTATTTTCATGCCCGGCTTCTCGACTGCCGAGAGCGTAACCGACGTTTCTGGTCGCGGTGTAGGCATGGATGTGGTTAAGAAAAACATAGAATCCCTTAACGGAAGGGTCTATATCCGCACAAAGCAGAATGAGGGAACGACCATGTCAATTAAACTGCCGCTGACCTTCGCCATCATAGATGGTCTTACGGTACTTATTGGCGAAGAGGTTTTTGTTGTGCCCATAACATCTGTTGTCGAATCGCTGAGACCTCACAGGGATGATGTGAAAACACTCAATGAAAAAGGGGAGGCGATAAATATCAGGGGTGAATTTATCCCATTGGTGAGGCTTTATAAAGAACTGCGTATAAAACCGTGGAAGAAAGACCCGTGGGAGGCGATTGTCGTCGTAGCATCTCATGATGGGAAAAAGTGCTGTCTCCTGGCAGATGAGCTTGTTGGAGAGCAGCAAGTTGTCTTAAAGAATTTAGGCACGGCAATGCCGAAGATCAAAGGCATTTCAGGAGGCACAATCCTCGGCGACGGGAAAGTAGCGCTGGTACTAGATGTCCATGGAATAATGGAAAAATCATTGGGTTATTAAATGACCGGTCATCAGTATGATAGCCAGGCTATTGGTAAGCCGGAAAAAGAAAGGAGGTCTTTATGGATGCATTGGCAGCAACAGGATTGGGACAGGTAATAGAGGGGCAGCAGTATGTGACATTCGATCTGAACGATGAGGAATACGCTGTTGACGCCCTAAAGGTTCAGGAGATCATCGAACTGGCAAACATCACAAAGGTTCCCCATCTGCCCGAGTTCTTCAAAGGCGTTATCAATCTAAGAGGGACAATAATCCCAGTGGTTGATATGAAACTTAAGTTCGGAATGAACGGCGGAGACACGCAGAAGCATACCTGCGTCATTGTTACCGAGTTTTCAGGCGGTGTTATGGGACTTATCGTGGATTCTGTGTCAGATGTACTGCATATGCCAGAGGAGTCAATTGCAGCTACACCGTCGTTCGGGACACACATAAAAACCGATTTTATCAAGGGAATGGGGAAGGTGAATGATAGATTGGTGCTTGTCCTTGACATAGACAGGGTGCTTACAGAGGAAGAGGCATCGGTTATCAGTGAACAGTTAACAGTGAGCGAACAAGTCAGTTCATAGTTTATAGTCGATGAACAATGAACGAAT
>JAJYXI010000009.1 GCA_021791055.1 Nitrospirota bacterium
TTGGTCTGTCTTCAGAGGGGTTAAATATACCCTCTGCGGACTTCAAGCCGCATTGTTTGAGGTTATTATGTGCTGTAGTTGCTGTTTGCATTGCCTTATTGTCTGATCTGCTCAGTCTATTAACTCCAACTATTCGCTGTTATTGAACAGCCTTTAAAGATTATATCATAAAAAATTCGTAACCATTCACCCGCTATCTCACTATAAGACATATGGCAGCAAACGGTTAAAATTACCCCTTTATTTTCTATGATTTAATATGTTATATTCATCTTTCCCAGCTTATCAGGTTTGCGTGTAAAGATACGCTCTAAAAGACTTGACAAAAATAAAATTGTCTGGTAAGCTTAACGGGTTTTCCGATAATTCGGAGAATTTAGCGAGAATAATATTCCGTTTTTATTTTTTGGAGGAAAAGTGCCTACGATTGCACAATTGATCAAGAATGGGCGTAAGAAGATCGAGAGGAAGACAAAGAGTCCTGCTCTCAAAAACTGTCCTCAGAAGCGCGGCGTCTGCGTGAGGGTTTATACAACCACGCCAAAGAAACCGAACTCTGCTTTGAGAAAGGTTGCGAGGGTCAGGCTTACAAACGGCATGGAGGTTACAGCATACATACCCGGTGTGGGACACAACCTTCAGGAGCATTCCATAGTATTAATCAGAGGCGGAAGAGTTAAGGACCTCCCCGGTGTCAGGTATCATATCTTGAGGGGTGCCCTTGATTGTGCAGGCGTGGCCAACAGAAGACAGGGAAGGTCTAAATACGGAGCAAAAAGGCCTAAATAAAACTGGAGTAAATTAGATGGCAAGAAGAAGAGTATCAGAAAAAAGAGAAATATTATCAGATCCAAAATATAACAGCAAGCTGGTGAGCAGGTTTGTCAGCGTTATCTTAAAGGATGGCAAGAAATCCACTGCAGAAAAGATCTTTTATGGAGCCCTTGACATTCTTAAGGAAAAGACAGGGTCAGACCCATTAAAGGTTTTTAAGACAGCGGTGGAGAATGTCAAGCCGCTCCTCGAGGTAAAGCCGAGAAGGGTTGGCGGTGCAACATATCAGGTTCCGATGGAAGTAAGGCCTCACAGGAAGATAGCCCTTGCATTAAGGTGGATTGTAGATTACTCAAGGGCCCGCAAGGAAAAGACGATGCGTGAAAGACTCGCTGCAGAGCTTTTGGATGCATATAACAATACAGGTAGCTCCATAAAGAAAAAGGAAGATACCCACAGAATGGCAGAGGCCAACAGGGCATTTGCTCACTACAGGTGGTAAGGAGATTTTAGTCTGATGTCAAGATTCCCATTAGAGAGAACGCGAAATATTGGTATTATGGCGCATATAGATGCCGGTAAGACCACGACTACCGAGAGAATACTCTATTATACAGGCGTTACATACAAGATAGGCGAGGTCCATGAGGGGACCGCTGTCATGGACTGGATGGTTCAGGAGCAGGAGAGGGGAATTACCATAACATCTGCTGCAACGACATGCTCATGGAAGGATCACAGGATAAATATAATAGATACCCCGGGTCATGTGGACTTTACGGTTGAGGTTGAGCGCTCTTTGAGGGTTCTCGATGGGGCGGTTGCTGTATTTGATGCTGTTGCGGGCGTTGAGCCGCAGTCAGAGACCGTCTGGAGGCAGGCCAATAAATATGGCGTTCCGAGGATCGCCTTTATGAATAAGATGGACAGGGTCGGCGCTGACTTTTTTATGGCAGTGGATACGATGGTCGAAAAGTTGGGCGCAAGGCCTGTTGCCGTCCAGATACCAATAGGAAGCGAAGATAAATTAAGAGGCTCTATAGACCTTGTGACGATGAGGGCATTCTTTTTTGATGACGAGACCCTCGGCGCTAAATATGTCGAGGCAGACATTCCGGAAGGGTATATAGTTAAGGCAAAAGAGTTCAGAGAGAAGCTATTGGAGACGATTGCCGATGTTGATGAAAATATAATGGAAAAATATCTTTCAGGAGAGGAAGTATCTGTTGCTGAGGTTAAAAGTGCATTGCGCAAAGGCACGGTAGAGATGAAATTCACCCCTGTGCTCTGCGGCTCTGCATTTAAGAACAAAGGAGTTCAGTTGCTGCTTGATGCCATAGTTGATTATCTGCCTTCTCCATTAGAGATTCCTCCTGTAACAGGCATAAGGCCATCAGACGAGGCAGAGGTTGTGAGGAAGGCATCAGACGACGAGCCCTTTGCGGCCCTTGCCTTTAAGATAATGACAGATCCCTTTGTTGGACAGCTTACATTTGTCAGGGTTTACTCGGGGGTTTTGAATGCAGGCTCTTATGTGTATAACTCCACAAAGGATGCAAAGGAGAGAATAGGCAGGCTTTTGAAGATGCATGCCAATAAAAGAGAAGAGATAAAGGAAGTCAGGGCTGGTGATATAGCAGCAATTGTGGGATTAAAAAGTACATTGACCGGAGATACCCTGTGCGATGAGAACAACCCTGTAATCCTTGAATCAATACAGTTCCCCGAGCCTGTTATATCGGTCGCAATTGAACCAAAGACAAAGGCAGATCAGGAAAGGTTGTCGGTCTCCCTTGCAAAGCTTGCCCAGGAGGACCCATCCTTTAGGGTTTCTTATGATGAAGAGACAGGGCAGACAATAATATCAGGAATGGGTGAGCTTCATCTGGAAATAATTGTTGACAGGCTGTTAAGGGAGTTTAAAGTCGGTGCAAATGTAGGTAAGCCTCAGGTTGCATATAAAGAGACCATAAAGGGCACATCCAGAGTGGAAGGCAAATTTGTCAGACAGTCCGGAGGCCGCGGACAGTATGGTCATGTCTGGATAGATATGGAGCCTCTGGAAAGAGGAAAGGGTTTTGAATTTGTTAATAAGGTAGTCGGCGGCTCTATTCCGAGGGAATATATCCCTGCTGTTGAGAAGGGCATGAAAGAGGCAATGGAAGGCGGCGTGCTTGCAGGTTATCCTGTTGTGGATGTAAAGGCAACCCTGTTTGACGGCTCTTATCATGAGGTTGACTCGTCAGAAATGGCATTTAAGATAGCAGGCTCTATGGCATTTAAAGATGGCGCAAAGAAGGCCCATCTGGTATTGCTCGAGCCAATAATGAGCGTTGAGGTTGTCACCCCGGAAGAATACATGGGGGATGTTATTGGAGACCTTAACTCAAGGCGCGGCAAGATTCAATCCATGGAGAAGAGGGGAAGCGCCCAGATAATAAAGGCGATGGTGCCTCTCTCTGAGATGTTTGGCTACGCCACTGACCTGAGATCAAAGACACAGGGAAGGGCTACATATACAATGCAGTTCTCCCATTATGAGGATGTTCCAAAGAACATAATGGAAGGAATTGTTGCAAAGGTAAAAGGCGAATAGGTTTTTAATAAAGGAATTATAAGGATTAACAGGAGGAGATATGGCCAAGGCAAAATTTGAGAGGGTAAAACCGCATGTAAATGTGGGGACAATAGGGCATGTAGACCATGGAAAGACAACACTGACAGCAGCAATAACAAAAGTATTGGCAATAAAGGGACTGGCACAATACAGGGCATACGACCAGATAGACAATGCGCCAGAAGAAAAGGCAAGGGGAATCACCATAGCAACAGCCCATGTCGAATACGAAACAGACAAGAGGCACTATGCCCATGTTGACTGCCCCGGACACGCAGACTATGTCAAGAACATGATAACCGGAGCAGCCCAGATGGACGGAGCCATACTCGTAGTCAGCGCAGCAGACGGCCCGATGCCCCAGACAAGAGAGCACATACTCCTTGCAAGACAGGTAGGAGTGCCATACATAGTAGTATTCATGAACAAAGTAGACATGGTAGACGACCCCGAGCTTCTTGACCTCGTAGAGCTCGAAGTAAGGGAGTTACTCAGCAAATACGGATTTCCCGGCAACGACATACCCATAGTCAAAGGCAGCGCATTGAAAGCAGTAGAAAGCGGAAGCAACGACTTTGATGCCGCTGAATACAAATGCGTACTTGAACTCATGGATGCAGTAGACAGCTATGTGCCCACACCGGAAAGACCGATAGACAAACCATTCCTGATGCCGATAGAAGACGTATTCACAATCTCAGGCCGTGGAACAGTCGTAACAGGAAGAGTAGAGAGAGGAATAGTCAAAGTAGGCGAAGAAGTAGAAATAGTAGGCATAAGAGAGACAAGAAAGACAGTAGCCACCGGAGTAGAGATGTTCAGGAAACTGCTTGACGAAGGAAGGGCAGGAGACAACATCGGAGTATTGCTCAGGGGCATAGGAAAAGAAGATGTAGAAAGGGGAATGGTATTGGCGAAACCCGGGAGCATAACCCCGCACACAAAATTCAAGGCAGAGGCATATGTATTGACAAAGGAAGAAGGAGGAAGGCATACACCATTTTTCAACGGATACAGGCCGCAGTTTTACTTCAGGACAACAGACGTGACAGGAATAGCGCACCTTCCTGAGGGAGTAGAAATGGTAATGCCCGGAGACAATATAAACATAACAGTTGAACTGATAGCACCTATAGCAATGGAGAAGGAATTGAGGTTTGCAATAAGAGAGGGCGGAAGAACAGTAGGTGCTGGAGTTGTTACAGAGGTCCTGGAGTAGAAAGGTGAACCAAAAGATAAGAATAAAATTAAAGGCTTACGACCATAGACTGCTTGACCAGTCTGTAAAAGAGATAGTAGATACAGCACAGAGGACGGGTGCAAGGATTGCAGGGCCCATACCTCTGCCGACAAGGATAAGCAAATTTACTATCCTGAGGTCGCCCCATGCGGATAAAAAATCGAGGGAGCAATTTGAGATAAGGACTCATAAAAGGCTTATAGATATATATGATCCGACCCCTGATACTGTCGATGCATTAATGAAGCTTGAGCTTGCTTCAGGGGTAGATGTGGAGATAAAGCTATGACAGGCATTTTAGGTAAAAAATTAGGCATGACACAGATATTTACCGAAGACGGCAAGCTTGTACCTGTTACGGTTATAGAAGCAGGACCGTGCTGCGTGGTTCAGGTCAAGACACCTGAGAAGGACGGATACGAGGCTGTAAAGGTTGGTTTTATTGAAACAAGGAAGGAAAAGAATGTGTCGAAGCCTCTCGCGGGTGTCTTCAAAAAGGCGGGAACTCCTGCATTCAGGATATTAAAGGAATTCCATATGTCCGGTTTGCAGGTGGGAGACATGATTAAGGCAGAGAGCTTCAGTAAAGGCGATACAGTAATAGTTTCCGGCATATCGAAGGGCAAGGGATTTCAGGGCGTAATGAAGAGGCATAATTTTAAAGGCGGTCCTGATTCGCATGGATCGATGTTTAACAGGGCGCCTGGATCCATAGGCGCAAGCTCATTCCCGTCAAGGGTATGGAGGGGAATAAGAATGGCGGGACATATGGGAAGTGAAAGGGTTACTGTAAGAAATCTGACAGTTGTTGATGTCCGTCCCGAGCAGAATCTCATACTTATAAAGGGCGCTGTGCCAGGGGCTGCAAACTCAATAGTAGAGATAAGGAAGGCTTAAGTATAGGGAGAAAGACAATGCTTGAGATAGAGATTAAAGACATAAATAACAATTCAAAAGGGAAGGCAAGCCTTTCAGAGACAGTTTTTAATAATACTGCTTCTGAAGCCATAGTGCATACTGCTGTTGTAAGCTACCTTGCAAATCAAAGGCAGGGAACACATGCAACAAAGACAGTCAGCATGGTGAGCGGCGGCGGCAAAAAGCCATGGAAGCAGAAGCATACAGGAAGGGCGAGACATGGCAGCACAAGATCTCCTATATGGAGAGGCGGAGGCACTGTATTTGGCCCGCAGCCGCGCGATTACTCTATTAAGCTGCCCCAGAATATGAGAAGAACGGCCCTTTATAAGGCATTGACAATGAAGTTATCCGATAATGAGGTGGCTGTGGTTGATTCCATTTCCATGGAAAAGCCAAATACAAAAGAACTGGTTAAAATTTTAAAAAATATGGGATTATCCGAAAAAACAGTACTTATAGTGTTGCCGGAGAAGGATAATAATATTATGCTTTCTGTCAGGAATATTCCGACTGCAGATGTTGTCAGGGTATCCGATCTTAATGCTTATCAGGTAGCGGCTTTTGGCTGTGTCCTGTTTACTGCAGATGCCATTGCAAAGCTGCAGTCCAATTTAGAGCCAAATATGGAGATTGTGGCGGAGGTTAAGGCTGTATGAAGGTAATTTATGATGTGATTAAAAAGCCTCTTTTTACTGAAAAGGGCATGGATATAAAAGAGAGGGAGAATAAGGTTCTTGTAGAGGTTAATCCCGACTCCAACAAGCATGAGATCAAAAAGGCTGTGGAGGAGATATTTAAGGTAAAGGTAGCAAAGGTTGCCACAATAAATGAGAGGGGAAAGATGAAGAAGTTTGGAAGGTCGGCAGGAAAGACGCCAGACAGGAAAAAAGCAATAATAACACTAAAAGAGGGCGAAAAGCTTGATTTTGTTGAGGCCTAAAGGAAGAGAGAAAAATGGGAATAAGAAAATATAATCCAACATCGCCTGGAAGGAGATTCCAGAGCTCATCAGATTACAAGGATATAACGGCCGACAGTCCTTATAAGTCACTTTCTGCGCCTTTAAGGAAAACAGGCGGCAGAAACAATGCCGGTCAGGTTACGGTATGGCAGAGAGGCGGCGGCAATAAAAGGATATACAGGCTTATAGATTTTAACCGCGATAAGGTAGGTGTTCCGGCAACTGTTAAGACAATAGAGTATGACCCTAACAGGTCTGCAAGGATAGCCCTGTTAAAATACAGGGATGGCGAGCACAGATATATACTCGCTCCTGTGGGACTGGGTGTTGGAGATACTGTAATGGCAGGCCCTGATGCAGAAATAAAGCCGGGGAATGCATTGCCTATAAATTCTATACCCCTCGGCACATTGATTCACAATATCGAGTTGAGACCGGGGCAGGGCGCAAGGCTTGTAAGGACTGCCGGCGCATCAGCACAGATCGTCGCAAAAGAAGGGAAATACGCACAGATAAAGATGCCTTCAGGCGAAGTTAGGCTGGTCATGACTTTATGCATGGCAACAATCGGACAGGTTGGAAATGTTGAGCACGAGAATGTTTCTTACGGCAAGGCAGGAAGAAACAGATATTTAGGCAAGAGACCTCATGTCAGGGGAGTCGCCATGAATCCGATAGACCATCCATTGGGTGGCGGTGAGGGTAGGTCTTCCGGAGGCAGGCCTGCGTGCTCACCGTGGGGCAAGCCGGAGGGCGTTAAGACAAGGCATAACAAAAGAACAAACAAATTTATTGTAAAGAGACGTAATAAATAAAGGAGGATTAAGTGCCGAGATCCTTAAAAAAAGGGCCGTATGTGGAGCCCAAACTGATGAAGAAAGTAGAGACCATGATTGAGTCAGGGGATAAGAAGATGATTAAGACATGGTCGAGAAGATCCACTATAATGCCTGAATTCATAGGCTTTACATTTGCAGTGCATAACGGAAGGAAATTTATACCTGTGTATGTCACTGAAAATATGGTAGGACATAAACTTGGCGAGTTCGCATCAACAAAGACATTTAAAGGCCATGCAGGCTCAGAAAAGACTACATCGGTGAAGGGTTAGTGAATATGGAATCAAGGGCAATTTTAAAATACGCAAAGATTACGCCGAGAAAGGCGAGAAGGGTTGTAGACCTCATAAGGGGCAAGAGGGCATCTGAGGCTTTGGTGTCTCTCAGATATATGCCCTATAGGGGCGCTCGGGATATTGCGAAGCTTTTGAAATCCGCAATGGCAAATGCAGAGCAGAAGAACAGTCATGTGGATATAGATAAATTAAGGGTAAAGACTGCCCTTGTTGATCAGGGGCCTGTTATGAAGAGGATGGAGCCCCGTGCCATGGGTAGGGCAAATATGATTAAAAAGAGAACATCTCATATAACAATTATCCTGTCGGAGGAATAATGGGTCAGAAGACGAATCCAGTCGGAAACAGAGTTGGAATAATCAGGACATGGGAGTCGAGGTGGTTCCTGAAAAAGGGCTATGCAGATAATCTTATCGAGGATATAAATGTCCGCAAGTTGATTAAAGAAAAATTATTCCACGCAGGTGTATCTAAGATAGAGATAGAGAGGCCGGGACAGAAGCTGAAGATTATAATCCATACGGCAAGACCCGGAATAATAATAGGCAAGAAGGGCGCGGAAGTAGAAAAGCTGAAAAAAGAAATAGAAGACATAACAGGAAAACAGGTTTCAATTGATATAAAAGAGGTAAGAAAGCCGGAAGTTAATGCACAGCTCGTAGCAGAAAACATCGCACTTCAGCTCGAAAAGAGGGTTGCCTTTAGGAGGGCATTGAAGCGTGCCGTATCCTCAGCCCGGAGGTTTGGCGCACTGGGAATAAAGGTTCAGTGCTCGGGAAGGCTTGCAGGAGCTGAAATAGCAAGGTCCGAATGGTACAGGGAGGGCAGGGTTCCTCTCAGCACATTCAGGGCGGATGTGGATTACGGTTTTGCAGAATCGAGGACGACTTACGGCAAGATAGGCATCAAGGTCTGGATATATCACGGCGATGTGCTTCCAGAGCATTCTGGAACTTCGTTGTTAGGAGAGTAGACATATGTTAGCACCTAAAAAGGTTAAATTCAGAAAGACGATGAAAGGAAACATGAACGGCAAGGCTTACAGAGGAGCAGATGTGTCCTTTGGCGAATTCGGCATAAAGGCCATGGAGCCGGGCTGGATAACAAGCCGTCAGATCGAGGCAGCGAGAGTTGCCATAACAAGGCATGCTAAGAAAGGCTGCAAGGTATGGATAAGGATATTCCCTGACAAGCCGATCACCAAGAAGCCTGCTGAAACAAGAATGGGAAAGGGAAAAGGCAATCCCGAATACTGGGTGGCTGTTATTAAACCCGGCAGGATATTGTATGAAGTATCGGGAATAAGCGAAGAGGTTGCAAAAGAGGCATTCATACGTGCCTCCCGGAAGCTGCCTGTTGCTACGAAATTCGTAAAGAGAGAGGAGGCTGTATCATGAAGCCTTCTGAAATCAAGGCATTGTCGGTTGAGGAATTGAAGCAAAAGGAGATGGATTTAAGAAGGGAATTGTTTAACCTGAGATTCCAGCTTTCAAAAGGAGAGCAGGCAAACAATATGAGGGTTCGTGCAGTTCGCAAGGATATAGCAAGAGTACTTACTATAATTACGCAAAAACAAAAAGGGGTATAGGAAATGCCTAAGAAGGTTTATACAGGTAAGGTGGTCAGCGATAAGATGGATAAGACTGTAGTTGTTGCCGTAACAAGGACATTCCAGCATCCATTGTATAAGAAGACTGTTAAAAAGATTACAAAATTCAAGGCGCATGACGAAGAAAACAAATGCAAGGCCGGAGATACCGTTCAGATAATCGAGAGCAGACCACTGAGCAAAGATAAAAGGTGGCAGGTAATTAAAATAGTTGAAGGCGAGGGCATATAGACATGATACAGCCGAGGAGCATTCTTGAAGTAGCAGACAACTCGGGAGCCAAAAAGGTCCAGTGCATAAGGGTGCTTGGTGGTTCTAACAGGAGATATGCAAGGCTTGGAGACATCATTGTTGTGAGTGTCAAGGAAGCCATCCCTGAAGGCAACATAAAGAAGGGAGCCAAGGCAAGGGCTGTTGTTGTCAGGACAAAAAAGGAAACGAGGAGGCCTGACGGCTCTTATATAAGATTTGACCAGAACGCAGTTGTTCTCATAAACAACCAGTTGGAGCCCATAGGAACAAGAATATTTGGCCCGGTTGCGAGGGAGTTGAGATGGAAGGAATTCATGAAGATTATTTCCCTTGCCCCGGAAGTTCTGTAGGAGGATAAAGTGGGTTTAAGAATTAAAAAAGGTGATACAGCAGTCGTACTAACAGGAAAGAATAAAGGAAAGAGCGGAAGGGTATTGTCTGTCCTGCCTTCAAAGGGAAGGGTTGTCATTGAAGGGTTAAACATGGTAAAGAAGCACATGAAGCCGAGCAAGCAATATACCCAGGGCGGGATAATCGAGAAAGAGGCGCCGATACATGCATCGAATGTCATGCTGATGTGTCCCAAATGCAATAAGCCCACGAGAATAGGCAGCACGGTATTCGATGACGGAAGAAAGCAGAGAACTTGCAAGAAGTGTAAGGAGGTCATAGACTGATAATGGCACCGAGGCTGAAAGAGAAATATGCAAAAGAGATTGTGCCGGCAATAATGAAGGAGTTTTCATATAAAAGCATTATGCAGGTTCCGAGGATCGAGAAGGTAGTTGTTCATGTTACACTCGGTGAGGCTACCCAGAATATCAAACTCCTCGATGCTGCAGAAAGGGAGCTTGCTGCCATTACCGGGCAAAAGCCGCTTATTACAAAATCAAAAAAGGCAATAGCCGGTTTTAAACTTAAGCAGGGTGTGCCATTGGGCTGCAAGGTTACCCTCAGGGGCGAAAGAATGTATGAATTCCTTGACAGACTGATAAGCGTTGCACTGCCGAGGATAAGAGATTTTAAGGGGCTCTCCGGGAAGTCCTTTGACGGCAAGGGTAATTATACCTTTGGCCTTAAGGAACAGTATATCTTCCCTGAAATAGATTATGACAAGGTTGAGATGGTGCATGGGCTGGATATCACGATATGCACATCTGCAAAAACAGACGAAGAGTGCAAGGCATTGCTGAGACAGATAGGCATGCCGTTCAGAAGGTAAGGAGGACTTTGTGGCTAAGACATGCATGATTGAGAAGTCTAAGAGAACGCCAAAGTTTAAGGTCAGGGCTCATAATAGATGTAAGGTATGCGGCAGGCCAAAGGGATATTTAAGGAAGTTTGGCCTTTGTAGAATTTGTTTCAGGACACTTGCCCTTAGGGGACAGATACCCGGGGTAACAAAATCAAGCTGGTAGAGGTGCCAAGAGAGGTGATGATATGCTGACCGATCCAATTGCAGATATGCTGACGCGAATGAGGAATGCAATTCTTATAAAGAGTGAGAAGGTGGATATCCCTGCTTCAAAGATGAAGGTTGAGGTGGCAAAGATATTAAAAGAAGAGGGTTTTATAAAGTCCTATAAGATTATCAAGGATAAAAAACAGGGCATTCTTAGGGTGACCCTTAAATATACGCCCGAAAACGAATCTGTAGTAACAGGACTTAAGAGAATAAGCAAGCCCGGAAGAAGGGTTTATATCGGCAAAAGCGAGATACCAAAGGTAATGGGCGGAGTCGGAATTGCAATTATAACAACGCCAAAAGGCATGCTGAGCGACAAAGAGTGTCGCGGTGAAGGCGTTGGCGGCGAAGTACTATGTTATGTATGGTAAGGAGAGATAGATGTCAAGGATAGGCAAGCAACCTATAGAAATACCTCAGGGTGTAAATGTTGAACTGAAAAATGATGTCGTTAAAGTAAAGGGGCCGAAGGGCGAACTCGGCTACTCCCTTCCGGAAGGCATAAAGGCCTCCCTTGTTGACAGCAAGCTCATGGTGGAAAGGGCATCTGATACGAAGGTTGACAGGGCGCTTCACGGGCTTGCACGCAGTTTAATATCGAACATGGTAAGCGGTGTTTCAAAGGGATATGAGAGGGTTCTTGAAATAACCGGTATCGGTTACAGGGCGCAGGTAAAGGGCAATAAAATTACATTTACCCTTGGTTATTCGCATCCCGTCGAGTTTGAACTGCCTGTCGGTGTTACTGCAAAGGTTGATGACAAGCAGACAACGATTACACTCAGCGGTATTGACAAGCAGCTTTTAGGACAGGTTGCTGCGAATATTAAGGAGTTGAGACCGCCTGATGCTTATAAGGGCAAGGGCATAAGATATTCCGGCGAGAGGATTAAGCTGAAGGCCGGTAAAACAGGAAAGAAGTAGAGGAGGAAGTGGGTGAATATTAAGGAACTGGCAAGACAGAGAAGGCACGCGAGATTAAGAAAAAAGGTATCAGGGACTACTGAAAAACCAAGGCTCAGTGTCCGCAGAAGCCTTAATCATATATATGCCCAGATTATAGATGATACAAAGGGATATACCATTGTTTTTGCATCAACCCTCGACAAAGATCTCAAGTCTGAAAAGGGACATAAGGGTAATGTGGCAATGGCAAAGAAAGTCGGTCAATTGCTGGCATCAAAGGCAACCAAGGCTGGAATAAAGAGTGTCGTATTTGACAGAGGCGGGTATAAATATCATGGCTGCATAAATGCCCTTGCTGAAGCTGCAAGGGAAGGCGGACTGAAGTTTTAGGAGGTTATGGTGAAGAGTGAGAGGATTGACGCCGAGGGGCTTAATTTGAAGGATAAGGTTGTATACATAAACAGGGTTGCCAAGGTCGTAAAGGGTGGCAGGAGATTTTCTTTCAGCGCCCTTGTCGTTGTCGGCGATGAGAACGGTATTGTAGGCATTGGTAAAGGCAAGGCAACAGAAGTTCCCGAGGCTATAAGAAAGGCTGTAGAGCAGGCAAAGAAGAGACTGATGAAATTTCCGCTTAAAGACGGGACCATAACGCATAGAATTGTAGGAAGGTACGGCTCAAATTCTGTGGTTATGAATCCTGCAAAAAAGGGTACAGGACTGATTGCAGGAGGCGCTGTCCGCGCTGTCTTTGAGGTGGCAGGCATACATGATATAGTGGCAAAGTCTCTCGGCAGCCATAATCCGTTTAATGCTGTAAAGGCAACGCTTAATGGTCTTGGCAGCTTAAAGAGTCCTGATGTTGTCTTAAGACTTAGGGGCAAATCAGAGGAAGAGCCTGCATCTGAAGAGACGAGTGAATAGGAGGTAAGAGTTACATTATGAAGATACAGGATTTAACCCCAGCAGAGGGCAGCAAGAGGAACTCTAAGAGGATAGGTCGCGGTCCTGGCTCAGGTCACGGCAAGACAGCTACAAAAGGACACAAAGGACAGAAGGCTCGCTCCGGAGGTACAAAGGGGCCTTCCTTTGAAGGCGGTCAGACGCCTTTACAGAGGAGGCTGCCAAAGAGAGGATTTAAGAACAGACCTTTTAAGAAGGAGTATGCAGTTTTAAATCTCAAAGACCTGTCTAATCTCAATATTGATACAATAACTCCTGAGTCGCTCTTAGATAAAAAGGTAATCAAGGATATAAAAGACGGAATAAAGATACTTGGCGAAGGCAACATAAGCAGGCCATTGACAATAAAAGCCCATGCCTTCAGCGCTTCTGCAATGTCAAAGATAAATGCTGCCGGCGGTAAGGCCGAGGTACTTTAAAATTGGGAGTCCTCGCAAATATCAGAAACATATTTAAGATCCCTGAGCTCAAAGTCAGGGTTCTTTTTACATTAAGCCTCCTCACTGTCTACAGAATCGGAGCACACATACCAACACCGGGGATCAACGGCGAAGCCCTGAGCAAATTCCTTACGGAAAGGGGAGGAGCGCTCATGGGCTTTTTTGATATGTTTTCCGGCGGAGCATTGTCCAGAGTCACTATATTTGCACTGGGCATAATGCCTTATATCAGCGCTTCTATTATATTTCAGCTCCTGACAGTCGTTATCCCTGCCCTTGGCAGAATTGCAAAGGAGGGCGAGGCCGGCAGGAAAAAGATTGTTAAATACACTCGCTATGCCACAGTTGTTATAGCAGCCATTCAGTCATTGGGAATAGCGATCGGAATAGAAGGCATGTCAGGCGGTCAGTTTATTCAGAATCCGGGCTGGTCGTTCAGGCTGATGACAATGATTACGCTGACATCAGGCACTGCATTCTTGATGTGGCTTGGAGAGCAGATAACCGAAAGGGGCATCGGAAATGGAATATCTCTGATAATCTTTGCTGGAATAGTTGCCAGATTCCCTAATGCAATAGTAAGCACATTTAATCTTGTAAGGGCAGGCGAGCTGTCTGTGTTCTTTGTAATAATACTTGCCGTTATGATGTTTGTAGTTGTAGGCGGAATCATATTTATAGAGAGAGGGCAGAGAAAGATACCTGTCCAGTACGCCAGAAGGGTTGTCGGAAGGAAGGTCTTCGGAGGGCAGACCTCGCATCTGCCTTTAAAGGTAAACACCTCAGGCGTTATTCCTCCTATATTCGCTTCATCCATAATAATGTTTCCTGCGACAGTGGCTGGATTCATCAGCATACCGTGGGTGCAGGGTATAGCAAAGCAGCTATCTCCGGGAACCGCAATGTATACAACACTATATGTCGGCCTGATATTCTTCTTCAGCTATTTTTATACAGCGGTAATATTCAACCCCGTGGATATCGCAGATAACCTGCAAAAGCACGGCGGTTTTATTCCGGGAATCAGGCCGGGACAGAAGACCTCAGAGTATATATACAGGGTGCTTACAAGGCTTACCTTTGTTGGTGCGGTTTATCTGGCTGTCGTTTGTGTCATGCCCGAGCTTTTAATCAAAAAGTTTAATGTGCCTTTTTATTTTGGAGGCACATCCCTTCTTATAGCTGTTGGTGTTGCCCTTGACACTGTTTCACAGATAGAATCCCATCTGGTGACAAGGTCTTACGAAGGCTTTCTTAAAAAGGGACGGTTGAAGGGCAGAAAAGGCTAAAAACATCAAGCAGTAAACAGAATGTGATAATAGTTAAATCTCAGTCAGAAATAAAGAAGATAGCAGCCGCATGTCGCATAGTGGCGGAGATTCTGGAGAGCCTGAAGGACTTTGTGAGGGCGGGCATATCAACTGCTGAGATAGAGACTTATGTAGATAGAGAGATAAGGAAAAGGGATGCAATCCCTGCCTTTAGAGGATATAGAGGGTATCCGTCGAGTGTATGCATATCCGTGAATGATCAGGTGGTGCATGGGATACCATCACGGACAATCAGGCTGCAAAGCGGAGATATTGTAAGTATAGATTTGGGTGTTATACTGGACGGATTTTACGGTGATGCCGCTATAACCATTCCCATCGGGAATGTCGGCCCTGATGCATTAAGGCTTATCAGGGTAACGGAAGATGCCTTTCATCGAGGCATTCAGAAGGCGGTAGCAGGGAATAGGGTCTCTGATATATCTGCTGCAATACAGGGGCATGTGGAATCCAACGGTTTTTCGGTTGTGAGGGCATTTGTCGGCCACGGGATCGGCCGTTCTCTTCATGAAGAACCGCAGGTTCCTAATTTTGGGAAACCCGGACAGGGTCCGAGATTGAAAGAGGGCATGACACTGGCAGTAGAGCCAATGGTCAATGCAGGAGGCCCTGATATTAAGATACTGGACGACGGCTGGACAGCAGTAACTGCTGACGGCAGTTTATCAGCCCATTTTGAGCATACTATTGCAATAACAAAAAATGGGGCTGAAATCTTGACTAAACTTTAACAGGACAGGTATAATCATAAGCTTAAAATATGTCAAAAGAAGAAAATATAGAGCTTCAAGGCACAATTGTAGAAACATTGCCGAACGCAATGTTCAGGGTCGAGCTTGAGAACGGACAGGTAATACTCGCCTATGTGTCCGGCAAGATGAGGATGCACTTTATAAAGATACTGCCCGGAGATAAGGTTACTGTGGAGCTGTCACCGTATGACCTTACAAAGGGACGCATAACTTATAGATTTAAGTAAGAGTATATGGGTAGATGAGTAAATGGGTAAATAATGTTTTAACTCATATGCTCATCCACTCATGAACTCATTTACTGAATGAGGAGGATTTGATTATGAAGGTGAGGCCGTCTGTTAAGCCCGTATGCTCTAAATGCAAGATTGTTAAGAGGAAAGGTGTTATAAGGGTCCTCTGCGAAAACCCGAGACACAAGCAGAGACAGGGATAACTCAAAAGGGTGGCTTGCGTCCCCCTTTTGGAATCCCCTTGAAGACATGAAGAACAAACTAAATTATAGAAGGAGTTTTTATGGCGAGAATAGCTGGTGTTGACCTGCCGAAAAATGAGCGAGTTGAGATAGGACTTACACGCATATTCGGTATTGGAAGGTCTTTGTCCAATAAGATACTTGCTGAGACCAAGGTGAACCCCGATATAAGGGTAAAAGACCTTACGGATGAGGATATAGTTAAGATAAGAGGCCTTATAGAAAAGGATTTCAAGGTAGAAGGTGATCTGAGGCGTGAGATATCGATGAACATAAAGAGGCTTCATGATATTGGATGTTACAGGGGGCTCAGACATAGCGCCCACCTGCCGGCGAGGGGACAGAGGACAAGGACAAATGCGAGGACCCGTAAGGGCCCCAGAAAACTCGTGGTCAAGAAAAAGTAAGTTAAGTTAAGGAGGAGTATACTTAATGGCTCAGAAAAAGAGGACAGGGAAGAAGATTAAGAAGAACATTCCGAGTGGCGCAGCCCATATACAGACCACTTTTAACAATACAATAATTACAATAACCGACCAGGGCGGCAATGTAATAGCATGGTCGAGCGCAGGAAGCCTTGGCTTTAAGGGGTCAAGGAAGGGCACTCCATTTGCCGCACAGATAGCATCCGAGACAGCAGCAAAGAAGGCAATGGAGATGGGTCTTAAGCATGTGGATGTCTTTGTTAAAGGCCCCGGCGCAGGCAGGGAAACAGCAATACGTGCACTTCAGGCAGCAGGGCTTGAGATAACCCTGATTAAGGATGTTACACCTGTACCGCATAATGGCTGCAGACCACCAAAAAGGAGGAGGGTGTAATGGCAAGATATACAGGTGCATTGTGCAGGCTGTGCAGGAGAGAGGGAGAGAAGCTCTTTTTAAAAGGCAGCAGGTGCTATACTGACAAATGCGGCGTCGAAAAAAGAAAGTATGCCCCTGGACAGCATGGACAGAGCAGAGGCAAGCTTTCTGATTACGGCATACAGTTAAGGGAGAAGCAAAAGGTCAGAAGGATATACGGCGTGATGGAGGACCAGTTCAGGATATACTTTAAAAAGGCATCAAGCATGAAAGGCATAACAGGCGAAGTACTGCTTCAGATCCTTGAGAGAAGGCTTGACAATATTGTTTATAGAATGGGCTTTGCATCCAACAGGAGGGAGGCAAGGCAGCTTGTGAGACACGGACACTTCCTTGTCAACGGAAGATCAGCGGATATTCCTTCTTATCTCCTGAGGCCGGGCGATGTGGTCGAGGTCAGGGAATCCAGCAGACAGCTTCAGGCAATATCTGAAAGCCTGTCAATGGCTGAGCACAAGGGATTTCCTGAATGGATAGAACTGGACATGCAGGGCATGAAGGGGAAGCTTGTAAGGGTTCCTTCAAGGGAAGAGATACAACTGCCTGTTCAGGAACAGCTTATAGTCGAGTTCTATTCAAAATAAGATTTTGAACTCAGGATACCGGGCATTATCCGACTCGGTTTTTATTTTTATAAATTAAATAAAAAGCAGAATTCAAGGCATAGGAGGCCTTATATGGATCTTGTTAAAAAGGGCTTTCAGTTACCCAAAAAGATTAATTTTGATGAGGAAACCCTTACCGACTTTTACGGCAAATTAGTCGTAGAGCCGCTTGAGCGCGGGTTTGGAACCACTATCGGGAATTCACTGCGCAGGGTTTTGCTTTCTTCCATAGAGGGCGCTGCTGTAACGGCAGTAAGAATACCGGGAGTCTTGCACGAGTTTTCTAACATAAAAGGCGTGAAGGAAGATGTCGTTGATGTTGTCCTGAATGTAAAGAAACTCAGATTTAAGATGTACGGCGACGGCAAGAAGACCGTCACTGTAAAGGTGAAAGGGCCTAAGGTCGTGACAGGCGCTGATATAGAATCGGACTCCAGCATCGAGGTGCTTAACAAAGACCACCATATCGCAACTGTTGACAGCGGCGTAACACTCGAAATGGAGATGTATGTGAAAAAGGGAAAGGGCTATATACCGGCAGAGATCAATAAAGAAGAAGGGCTGCCAGTTGATGTGCTTGCCATAGATTCGGTATTCAGCCCGATTAAGAAGGTAAACTTCTGGGTTGATAAGGCAAGGGTCGGAAGGGCAACCGATTATGACAGGCTCATTATGGAGGTCTGGACCGACGGCAGCATTACTCCTGAAAAGGCAGTGAGCGATGCCGCATCTATACTCATGGACCACCTCGACCTGCTTATCTTTGTAGAAGAAGAGCATGCAGGTGATGAGACAGCAGGCTCTGTGATTGCCACAGCATCCAACCCGTCTTTAAATGAGAATCTGCTAAAGAGCATTGATGAACTCGAGTTGTCTGTCAGGGCTTATAACTGCTTGAAGAATGCCAATATAAAGACCATCGGAGACCTTGTTCAGAGGACAGAGCACGAGATGCTCAGGACAAAGAACTTCGGCCGCAAGTCGCTGAATGAGATCAAGGAAATACTTATCAGTATGGGATTAAATTTTGGCATGAGGATAGATATGGATGAATTGGTGAGGGGAGGTAAATAATGCGTCATAAAGTAGCAGGGAGTAATTTTAATAGAACTGCAAACCAGAGAAAGGCATTGCTGAGAGGTCTCGTATCATCGCTCTTTGAGCACCAGAGGATAGAGACCACACTTGCAAAGGCAAAGGCCATCAAGGGCATAGCAGAAAAGCTTGTTACTTTCGGCAAGCGCGGCGACCTTCATTCAAAGAGGATGGTGATGTCGTACATACCGAACAGGACTGTAATGACAAAGCTCTTTTCCGAGATAGCGCCGAGATTTACAGACAGAAACGGCGGCTATCTGAGGATAGTTCAGACCCGGCAGAGGGTTAATGACCGTGCTCCTATGGCTATTATAGAATTTATCGACTATGAAGATATCAGGGCAAAGGCAGCCGAAAAAGAGGGCAAGAAGGAATGAGCGACATACTGATCGGAGCAGGCATAATCCTAATATGGGTGATTCTTCAGTTTTTTGTCTTTCCCAAACTCGGTGTCCCTACATGAGCAGTTTCGCCAAAAGATTTGGCCAAGGGTTCGGGGAACTCAAAGAAGTGTAAATAGCTCTCACAGCTAAATATATAAGAGGGATTCGTAAAGCGAATCCCTCTTTTTATTGGGGGAGATTCTTCATTTTCAGGGAAAATCATTTATAATATATCCAAAAATAAAAAACTATAAAATTAGCGAACCATAAACGACCAAGATATGCAGTCAAAGAAAAAAAGAAAGATTCTCATCGTCGATGACGAGGAGGTAATACGGACAAACCTTTCCGAGCTGCTGAAAGAAAACGGCTACTTTACAGATGCGGCAGTCTCCGGAAGGCAGGCAATAGAGAGGGTTACATACGGGGATTTCGATATCGTACTCCTTGATCTAATGATGCCCGTAATGGACGGCATGGAAACTCTCAAGGAGATCAAAAAGATCAGGCCGAAAACAAAGGTGATTATGATTACCGCCTTTGCCACTGTAGAAAACGCAGTGGATGCCATAAAAAACGGTGCAAACGACTATATACCCAAACCATACATAGCAAATGAACTGCTCTCCACAATACGCAGGGTAATCGAAGAAGCCAGGTTTGAAGAGAACCTCAAAAAGTTAAAAATTGAGGAAACCCTTTTCTTTTTATCCAGTCCAATAAGAAGGAATATTCTGGTATTGCTTTACTCAAGAGGAAGTCTGCGTTTGATGGACATAACGAGAAAATTGGAAATAGATGACCACACAAAGGTTATGTTTCATCTGAAAACACTTAGAGAGTATGGAATGATAGACCAGGGCGAAAAGTCATATTTCCTCACAAAAGAAGGGGAAGAGATAGTAGAATTCCTCAAGATTTTAGGAAGCTACCTTTCAGAATAAATAGTCCCAATTCCACGACTTATCTATCCTTATTTCATTTTCCCATCCTTGATGTGAATAGACTTCACAAAAATGTGAAATACATTTCTCTTGAATCTGCCTTGTATAAAGAAGTATAAAAGAGAGTTATGCAGGATTGAGTGCAATTTTACTTCGGGGAAGTTTAGCTCATCGTCCGTAGCATAAATAAGGGGGATTTAAAATGGCATGCGCCACATGCAAATATTACCAGGTGGTCGAAAACTTCAAGATGAAAAAATATTCGCACTACTGCTTTTTCTTCAGCACATTCATGGAAAAGACAAAGGGACGCTGCGAGTCTAAAAGGCCGATAAAGGCATCAGAACCGCAGGACGGAGAGCAGAAAGGAGGTGATGGATAGGGAATATCCAGGGCAGAAGTATTTAAATCGGCAACTCATCAAAAAATTAAAAGGAGGTAACCATCATGGCTGGTATTGAGAAGAAGATTTCTTTAGGGAAGGGCGAGGAAATTTCCTTCAGAATTCCTGAAGAGCTTGTTAAGGAATTTGGAAAGGATCTAAGGGTAGTGATCAGACATCCATGGGTCGTGGGCATTCCTGTTCCTGAGCGGCTCTTAAAACTTGAGGCGCTCAAAGGTTTGCTCAAAGACTTCGATGTCGTTATCACACCCAAACAACTCAAAAAGTAAGAACTAAAGGAAAAATCATAATAAGGGCACTGCCTAAGGGCGGTGCCCTTAAAATAACTATAGAGGTAAAAATGCCATCCGACGAACTTGTAGAAATGCCTTTTTTGCGCAACATTGGATTTATTATGACATACAAATGTCAGGTAGCGTGCCCTCATTGCATAATCGAGGCAGGGCCTCACAGAAAAGAGGAGATGTCAGTTGACGATGCATTGAACTGGATTCGGCAAATCGCCGGCTATAGAAACGGCTATATCAAAGTGCTTTCACTCACCGGGGGCGAACCCTTTTATAACATAGCCAAGCTAAAAAGAATAGCTGCCTTTGGAGAGACCTGCGGCTTATTGGTCTCGGTCGTAACAAATGCATTTTGGGCCTTTACCCAACAGGAAGCCGTCAGAATAATCAGGGAACTCCCTTCAATTAAGATGATTGCCATCAGCGCAGATGCGTATCATCAAGAAACTATACCTTTTGAACGGGTAAAAAATGCCATATTGGCAGCCCAAGAGTGCAATATTCCATACAATATAGCCGTATGCACAGAAAACGAAGACGATGATGAGCATAAGAAACTATTAAACAAATTACTCGAAATTACAGAAATGGACACTATCAATGTAGCCGTTACCTTTCCGGCCGGAAGGGCATTAAAGAAACCCGGCATTTTAAAACATAAGACAACAGAAGACCCTCCGATATCAGCATGTTCGGCAGGCAGTTCTCCAATAGTTTTTCCCGATGGAAAAGTAATAGCCTGTATCGGACCTGTGATTGACCTGCCTTCTTCCCATCCTTTAGTCCTGGGGAATTTGCGGAAAAATTCTTTAAATGAGATTCTTGATAATGCAGAGTTAAATCCGATACTGCATGCAATAAGGATCTGGGGGCCCAAAAAACTGATTTCCATAATTAAGGATGCAGGATTGGGTCGCTATCTTCCTGAGAGATATATCAAAGACAGTGTCTGCAATGCCTGTTATCAGCTCATGTCCAACAGCAAAATCGTGGAGTTCCTTGCCCGGTTAGCCGAAAATTTAGGATTCAGGCGAAATATCGCCTACGCAAGAGTTTATTATCTGAAGGAGACCATGATGGCTGAGCTTTATAAACTGGATGAAGGTAGTGAGACATGTTAAAGGCATTAAATTGCGTGCAAAAAGCTTGGATTGGAGTCAACCATCAGGCCAAAAAAGGAGAAAGGAAATGATTAAAAGTAACCTCTCCCCTTTTTGGGGTTTTTTTGGGGTCCCATGAAGAGGTAATAATCGCTTTATGGTTATGTGAACTTGACTTCATAAAAATGTGAAGTCAAGTTCACATTGATTTTTATTTTTTGAAACGGTATAGAAATATAGGCAAGTAATGATATATGAGCGAAGACTTTATAGAAAAGATAACGAAGCAATGCAGCATAGAAGCGATAATAAAAAAGCCAAAAGAGAGGACAAGGAAAGATGAAGAAGAAAAATAGAACCGTCCCATTTTCTTCATTTTATGATCAATTCGGCATGAAAGCATCAATGAGCAGAAAAGGAAATTGTTATGACAATGCTCCTATGGAAAACTTCTGGGGAACTCTTAAGCAGGAACTTGTCCATCACAGGAAATACAGAAGCAGACAAGAAGCTATACAGGATATCAGCGAATACATAGAAGTCTTTTACAATCGGCAGAGGAGACAGGCAAAGCTGGGGTATTTGTCACCGGTTGCTTATGAGAAAAAGTTTTATCAAACGAGGATTGCGGCATGAGTGCATTGGTATCCACTATTGACATCCAACCTCAGATATACGGCAATGCTATCAAAAACCATACCAAAGCACACCGGTCATTTTTGACAGGTGACAGGGGCAGAGCGGTTTTGGTATAAAGGCAGGAAAGGAAATAGAGAAAGGGGGAATTATGATTAAAAAAATAGCAGCTATTTTTCTTTTATTGTTATTTTGCAGTGTGTCTTCTTCATATGCAGAGCAGAGTGAGAATAAATCATCTGCTCAAAAACAAAAGGCGTCTGTAAAGAAAAAAATATTAAAGATAAAACCTGGAGAAGTATATCCAGGTGATGCAGCAGTTGCCGGATACATAGAAGATGATGCATCAGTATTTGGAGGGACAAGGAGATATGTAATCAAGGAAAAATCTGAAACATATATCTTTAGTGAAGTTGAAGGGCCTCGTCCAGGAGATACATTTGGATATTTTAGAGTTCTTTGGCATTTTGCATATGGCAAGGAAGAAAAAAATGGAAGGGATCATTTGACCTATGCTGTGTTAACCGGCATTCCTGCCTGTTTGAATCCTCAAAAAAAAGATTGTGGCACGCCATCGTTAAAAAAAGTTGGCTCCTTGATTATTCTTTATCAAGGTGGGTTTGGCGATTATAAAATTTCTATTTACGAAAAAAATGAACTAAGAACACTTCATTTAGGTAGAAAAGATCCCAACTTTTCTGATTTAGATGGTGATGGATATTTTGAAACAATTGGGTATGAACCTATAAGCATAAGAATTGCTGAATATAAATCTGTTGAAGGTGAAAGACAAGCAAATGTCCTTGTAATCTACAGATATAATAATGGTTTTAGCCGGATAAAAGGCAAGAGTTTTGAGAAATACTACATGGAACACGCTCAAGAACTTATAGAAAAGAAATATCCTGAATGGCTTGATAAATTGAACAGAACAAAAGAAGCGTCATTCGATAGGGAACTTAAACGGAGAACAGTATATAGTATTATTGCGGCTTGGCTTGCAACAATTGAAAATACGCAAAATCCTGAATTGATAAAAGAGACATTAAAAAAGTTGAAAGAACTTCCCTATCCATCTGAAGAAGAAAAACAAGCAATAGTTAAAAAGCTCGTCCAGTATGGCTATACTGGATTAAAGATTGAGTAAAAACTTTTAAACTAACTATAAGGGAGGCTACCATGGCAAAGACAGCAAAACAAATAGCAGCAGAAAGGGCTGCAAAGCAACAGGCAAATTTGGATGCTATCATTGCACAGACTAAAAATGCAGGGTATACCGCTGAAGATGCCAATATTGCAGCATGGATGGCAAAGGCAGAGTCAAACATTGGTCTCAACGTAAAAGGTAAAGGAACCATTAGTGGCATGTATCAATATAGCAATGATACATGGACAGATCGCAAAAACAGATATTCAAAACTTGATGAGTTTAAAGATTTTGATTGGGAGGCAAACAGAAATACAAATGAAGGTCAAACAAAAGTAGTTTTAGCAGATATTAAAAGATACACCGAAGAATTCAACAATGGGAATGGAGTCAAAGCTAACTGGATAGGGGATGGCACGTCAGAAAAAAAATATGCAAAAGATGCGCTTGAAGCGTATGGTCTTAGTTGGACACTTGAGAACTATATCTACCTCAGACACAACACAGACCTCAGAGAAGTGTTGAAAGTTGAGCTCTTACGCCTTCTTGATCGTGATGGATGGTATGGGAAAAGTGAACAATCAGTAGAATCGGGCTATGGTCAGCAGATAACAGACCCTTACGATAATTCGTCCCTCACACCTTTGTTAAAAAAGCTTGCTGATGCTGTGCATCTGGATATAAGCGGCATGACAAATGAGGAGGCATTAGGATGGATTAAAGAAAGATACAATAGATTGCCTTATAAGTCTGTAAATTATTTGCTGAATTGCCTTGCAGGTTATCATAAGCTTGAAAGTTCCGTGCTCTGGCAATACTGGCATGGCATCCGCTCCAGTTTCACCAAAGCCACCGTCACCCGTTCCCCAATAGCCCTTGATATTGACGGCGATGGCGTAGAGACAATAGCCCGCACAGGCGGAACTTATTTTGACCACGATGCAAACGGCTTCTCGGAACAAACAGGATGGATTTCTGGTGACGATGGAATACTTGTAATGGACAGGAACGAAGATGGAGTAATCAACGATGGAAAGGAATTATTCGGAGATCAGACGATTCTTAGTAACGGCCAGAAAGCATCCAATGGTTTTCAAGCCCTATCTGAGTTAGACGAGAATAAAGATGGGAAGATAGACAGTAATGATGCAGCGTTTAATCAACTCAAAATCTGGCAGGACATAGACGGCGATGGTTATTCCTCTTCCGATGAATTGATAAGCCTTTCTGATGCAGGCATCCAGTCTATCAACACCGGTTACGCCAATACAAACCTCACAGACGCCAACGGCAATACCATTAAACAAGCAGGTAGTTTTACAAGAACAGATGGCACAACTGGCAATGCCTCTGACTGAGGTAGGATAGGAAAAGTGGACACCAAAAGTTGAGGTAAAATAACTTAACGGAGGTGTCAGAATGGAAAGATTACCGTATGGAAGGTACACGAAGGAATTTCGGCAAGAGGCAGTAAAACTCGT
>JAJYXI010000018.1 GCA_021791055.1 Nitrospirota bacterium
GTTCTCATCTAAATGCCTCCATATGGAATTAAGATGAGATATTTTAACAGGATTTGCGGTAAAAGGAAAACAGAAATACTTGCAGAACCTTGATTCTCAAGGCTTAGCGAGTTGTTGAACAGGCTCAGGATAGGGAAAGGAGGTGAAGGAAATGAAGAAATCAGCTATTATAGGTTTGGTGATCGCAGTAGGGCTGCTTATCGCAGGCGGTGTTTATGCATGGTGGCCAGGAGGTGGCTATGGAATGGGGTACGGAACAGGCACAAATGTAGAGACAATGAAGAAGTTTCAGTCCGAGACCCTGAGTTTAAGGGATGCGATTATGACAAAAAATCTTGAACTTCAGAATGAGTATAACAAACCTCAGCCCGATTATAACCGCATCGCCACCTTAAAGAAGGAGATCATAGACCTTCAGGCAAAGATTCAGGCAGTTGCCGAAAAACACGGCATTACTGCAGGCGGCGCTATGGGAGGCCATATGGGCGGTATGATGATGGGACCAGGTATGATGGGACAGGGAATGATGATGGACATGTGCCCTATGATGGGCTGGTAGTAGTACTAATACTCTAACATTCAGGAGGCCCAAAGGCCTCCTGAAAATAAAAACTAAAAAATTTGCAGATAATGAAAAAATTATTGCTATTGATAATCCTTTTTATAACTGCCATTGTCTTGCCAGATTCCCATGCTCAGGCAATGAATGGATGGTGGGAAGGGCCTTATGGAGATTATTGCCCTATGTGGGGATCTTACGGCGCAAGAAAACCGGTCAGGACAGCAAAGGAAGCAAAGAAAATACTGCAGGAATATTTCAAAAATGAGCCTATTGTAATAGGAAATATTAAAGAAAGGGAATATTTTTTTGAGGCGGATATTAAAGATAAAAACAATAATTTGATAGATGTGGTGATAGTGGATAAAAGGACAGGCAGAATAAGATCAATATATTAGCGAGGAGGTAAGCATGATGCACAATTGGATGTGGGGAGATGGGATGTATGGATACGGTATGGGCTGGGGATGGTTTGGCCCTATACTGATGATAGTCTTCTGGGGGCTGGTGATTTTAGGAATTGTCTACCTTGTGAAGGCAATTGCCGGGAGAGGCGCAGCTTCTTCTAAAGAAGAGACACCACTTGATATTCTTAAGAAGAGATACGCAAGAGGAGAGATAGATGCAGAGGAGTTTGCAAGGAGGAGAAAGGACTTAGAGTCTTAATCCCCGCGAGTTAAAAACTTGTTAACAGATATGTTTTCTTTATTTTATACTTTCAAATAGTTGAATATATGTTCATATATATAGTATACTGAACTGACTTGAGAGAAGAATTATGAAAGGAGTCCATTATGAATGCTAAGTTAAAAAAATTTAGAGGCAGTTGCCATAACAATACCAATGAGACAATAGATGGACTTGAGAAGATAACTCTAGTTGGAAGCCCAAATGTCGGCAAGAGCGTTGTTTTTGGGAATCTGACAGGGAGATATGTAACTGTCTCAAATTATCCGGGAACAACTGTTGAGGTAACGAGGGGAAAAGGAAGGCTTGGAAGCAAAGAATTTGCGGTAATAGATACTCCGGGAATGTATTCGCTACTTCCAATAACTGAAGAGGAGCGAGTTGCAAGGAATATCCTCTTGGAAGAAAAACCTGAGATTGTCCTTCAGGTAGCTGATGCAAAGAACATAGAGAGGATGCTCCATTTGACCTTGCAGCTCATCGAGGCTGAATTGCCTGTCATTCTTAACCTCAATCTCATGGACGAGGCAGAGAGGTTGGGAATGAAGATTGACCTGAATCTTCTTGAACAAGAATTAGGCATACCGGTTGTTGCTACTGTCGCAACAGAAAACAAAGGTATGGATGTCTTGCGTGACAGGCTCATCAAATACGAAAGGACGGCGGGCAGGGTTTTCAAATACGATAATCTGACAGAGTCAGCCATACATAAGATAGAAGAAGTTCTGAAGGGAGAATTTAACATCTCAAAGAGGGCTATTGCCCTTCTACTGCTACAGGATGACCCTGACATCAAGGCACTGGTCAAAGAGCAAATGAAAGGGAATTATATCTCCGTAGAGGAGATAATCGAGGAGACGAAGAAAAGGTATGCTCAACCCCTTCACTACATCATAACCCTTGCAAGGCAGAAGGAAGTAAACAATATAGTTGAAAGAGCAACCACCACTGCTGTTTCAAAGGGCATGGATTTCAGAGAAAGACTGAGCCGCCTCATGATGCACCCTATAGCAGGAATTCCCATACTTCTTATGGCAATCTATGGTCTGTATGAGTTTGTCGGAGTATTCGGCGCACAGGTCTCTGTGGACTTCCTTGAAAATAAGGTCTTCGGGGAATACATCAACCCCTTTTTCACAAAGGTAGTCTCCTCCATTATCCCCTGGAAAGTGATACAGGAACTCTTTGTCCATCAGTACGGTATCATCACCCTCGGCATAAGATACGCCATAGCTATCATTCTGCCAATCGTAACCACTTTCTTTATAGCGTTTTCAATAATAGAGGACACAGGTTATCTGCCTCGGCTTGCCATGCTCATTGACAGGCTATTTAAAAAGATAGGGCTCAATGGCAGGGCAGTTATCCCTATCGTGTTGGGATTTGGATGCGATACCATGGCTACGATGGTCACGAGGACACTGGAGACAAAAAGAGAGCGTATTATAGCCACACTCCTCTTATCCCTTGCAATACCTTGCTCTGCACAGATGGGAGTGATCCTCGCCCTTCTTGCAGGCAATAGCAAAGGATTGTGGATATTTGTAAGTATTATGACAATAATCTTCCTCTTTGTAGGTTTTCTGGCGGCAAGGATTATGCCCGGAGAAAGACCTCTATTTTACATGGAGATACCGCCTTTAAGATGGCCAAAACTCTCAAATGTCTTTACAAAGACATATACAAGGGTTGAGTGGTACTTCAAGGAGATATTGCCTCTATTTATACTGGCAAGCATCCTGATATGGGCTGGAAGGATTACCGGGCTTTTCGACTTTGTGATCAACATTCTTTCATATCCTGTAAGCTGGATTGGGCTTCCCAAAGAGGCTGCCACTGCCTTTCTCTATGGGTTTTTCAGGAGGGACTTTGGCGCAGCAGGGCTCTATGATTTAAAAGATGCTGGCATTCTCAGCGGTATCCCTCTGATTGTTTCCATTGTTACCCTTGCCCTGTTCATGCCCTGCATTGCCCAGTTCTCAATGACTATAAAGGAGAGGGGATTGAAGATGGCATTAGGAATGGCTGCCTTCATCTTCCCCTTTGCCTTTTTTGTAGGATTTTTAGTCAACAAATTACTTAATGGATTGGGAGTAATCCTATGAAGTGCTCTTTATGCGGATTTGAGTTTAAAGAAGAAGAGGGACAGGCTGCCTGCAAGGGTTGTCCTGTATCCAGGTCATGCAGTCTGGTTAAATGCCCTAATTGCGGCTATGAGATCCCAAAGGAACCCGGTTTTGTAAAGGCATTGAAAAAATGGAAGGAGAGGATATATGAAGCTAAGCGATAAGGCAGAGGAGATACTTGAGCATCTCTGGATAATGACCTATGAGATGAAACAGGAAATGGCGAATTTTAAAGACCTTAAAACAGAAAGAGATGCGCCAGAAGTTACAGAGCTTCTGGCATTGAACTATATCAGTGTTTTCAGGGATGGGATAAGGTTGAGGAAAGAAGGGATGAAGGAGGCTGAGAATGCCGTCAGACGCCACAGATTGGCAGAGCGTCTGATGGTGGATGTCCTTGATTTAAAGAAGCCCCTCATGGAGGAGACCGCATGCCGCTTTGAACATCTGCTTCACAAGGATGTGGAAGAAAGCATTTGCACTCTCCTGGGTCATCCAGCATTCTGCCCTCATGGTAAGCCAATTCCTCAGGGCAGGTGCTGCAAAAAATCTGAAAGAGCGGCAAAGGCCATTGTCTCAAGTTTAGCTGATGTTGATAAAGAAGCAAAGGGAAAAGTTGCATATCTCCATACAAGGGATAATAAAAAACTTCAGAAACTGATGGCAATGGGATTATTGCCCGGAGTATCTGTTGAGGTGATACAGAGGTTTCCGTCATATGTCCTTAAGATAGGCAATTCACAGATAGCGATGGATGAGGAAATGGCAAGGGATGTATTTATAAGGCTGAAACGATAAGCAATGAATAAAAAGACCTCAGGTTATTACAGGGATGAGTTCAATAAGATGGCATGGATATATGACCCAGCAGTAAGTCTCATAGGTGCCATCTTTGGCGGTGAAAAGAGGATTAGAAGGAAGATACTCAGACTTGCTGATATTAAGGTTGGTGATAAAGTCCTTGACATAGGCTGTGGGACAGGGACATCTGCATTGATCATTGCAAGAGATGTTGGAGATAAAGGAGAGGTGGTAGGCATAGACCTTTCAGAAAAGATGCTTGATATCGCAAAGAGGAAGATAGATAGGTCTGGATTTCATAATGTGACCTTCCTAAAGGCAAATGCAGAAGACATCACCTATCATGATTCATATTTTGATAAAATCACAGCATTTGCAGTGCTTCATGAAATGAATCATGAAGGACGGATTAATACATTAAGGGAAATCTACAGACTGCTCAAGTTAGAGGGCAAGGCCCTGATTGCTGATTATGACCTGCCAGAGAAAATTGGTGGGATTCTTTTGACGGGACTCCTATTAAGGATGTTTGAAGGTGAGACAGCAAGGGATATGATTGAGAGGGGGATAGATTCAGAGATTAAAGAGGCGGGCGTCAATTTAAGGATTGTCAAAAAGGAGAGCATTCTCTGCGGCGCAGGGCAGGTTTTATTAATGGAAAAGCAGGGAGCATGAGATAGAATGGAGAGAATACTTTTAAATGTCAATACAATAATTTGCTCTGAATGTTCCCATGCCTTGAAGAGATTTATCGGCTCTATAAAAGGGGTTAATTCAGTGGTTGTAATAGGCGGAAATATCCTCATAAGCTTTGAAAACGCAGAGATACCAGAGAGCGATATTACTAATATTGCCAAGAACTGCATTGAAAAGCTCGGATATATACTATTAGACATAAATGTTGTTGAATAAATAATTTAGAGTGAACTCAGGATGGAGAGACTTGTATGAAAATTGTTGAAGGAGATCTGATGGAAAATGAGAAGAGTAAAACCCTGATGGATAGGATATGGGATTTCTTTACCTCTGTGAGGCTTGCCATTGTTGTTTTTGCTGTGCTGTCCCTTACATCGATTGTCGGAACAATAATCGAACAGGGGGCCGAGCCCGAGCGCAATATAAAGCTCCTTTCGAAGTTTTTTGGAGATGCCTCTCCAACGGTATTCAGAATACTGGATTCCCTCGGCTTTACCAATATGTTCCATTCATGGTGGTTCATCGCCCTTCTGTTTGTATTTGCAGCAAACCTCATCATCTGTTCTTTGGACAGGCTGCCACGGATATGGAATATTGTTAAGGAACCTATAAAGCCTCTCTCTATCGACCTTTTAAATACCATGCCGATAAAAAGGGAGGTGGTATTAAAGGGAAAGATCGACAATGCAAAGGGAGTTATGGAATCCGCTCTCAAGCGCATCGGATTTAAGGCAAATATACATCTGCAGGATAATGGGCTGCAGATATATGCTGAGAAGGGCAGGCACAGCAGGCTCGGAGTCTATGTAACACACTTCAGCATAATCCTTATACTCATCGGCGCTGTTGCTGGAATATTTTTCGGATTCAATGCATCCCTGAATTTATTGGAAGGCACAACCTCTGCAGTTGCATATATGAGGAATGGCAAGGAAATCCCTCTTGGGTTTGAGATAGGGTGCAATGACTTTGAGACATCTTTTTACGAGAACTCAGATACCCCGAGGTCATACAAGAGCTGGCTTACAATTTTAGAGAACGGCAGGCCTATTAAGATAAACGGCAAAGAGGTAACAGAGATAGATGTCAACAGACCCTTAAGATATAAGGGAATTACATTTTATCAATCGAGCTATGGTTTTTCACCGACAAAAGATTCATTGTTTAAATTCAGTGTTGCTTCCAATGACGGCAAGAAACAGGATGTTCAGATTAAATTCGGTGAGTCGTTTAATATTCCAGGCACAAACATAATTGGCAAGGTTGCTGATTTCAGCCCTGCGCTTGGAATTGACGAGGCAGGCAGGCTGTTTACATATGCAGAGATGATGAATAATCCAGCGGTTTTTGTGGAATTCACAGAGAATGGAAAATCCAAATACAACCAGTGGATATTAAAGAGATACACTCAGACATGGAGAGTGCCTGACGGTATTATTGAATTCAAAGACCTATGGGGGGCGCAGTATACAGGATTGCAGGTGAGGAAAGACCCGGGCGTATGGATTGTATACCTCGGTTCCCTTGTTATGGCAGTCGGGCTCTATGCGGCATTCTTCATGAGTCATGGGAGGATATGGATTAATCTCCGGGATGATAAGAATGGCACAAAGATTACCATTGCTGCATCGGTCAACAAGAATAAAGCAGCCTTTGAGCAAAAGATAAATAAATTAGTAAAGACAATAACAGTTCAATAGGATTCGTTACGAATAACGAGAGGAGGATTTGGACATGGATAGTTCCCAGTTTTTTGGAATATCGAGCATTGCATATATCCTCGCAATGGTGGCTTATATAGCATACCTTGTGTTCAGGAATTCAACGGTCGGCATCATAGCCACGACAATAACGTCTGTAGGTTTTATATCGCAGACCATTGCATTTTTCATAAGGGGCAAGGAGTTTTATGATATAGGGCAAATGGGAATAATGAGGGCAATACCCCTCACAAATCTCTACGAATCATTGATATTCTTTGTCTGGTGTCTGATTCTCGGCTATCTCATAATCGAGTGGAAATATAAGAACCGTTCCTTTGGCGCATTCATTACACCCATAGCAGGCATGGCGCTGGCATTCATCGACATATCGGGAATGGATAAGAATATACATCCCCTTATCCCCGCACTTCAGAGCAACTGGCTTTTAGCCCATGTTACCCTGAGCTTTATAGCATATGCGACCTTTGCCATATCCTTTGCAACAGCCATAATGTATCTTGCCGTAACAACGGACAACAAAAAGAGCGGGGCATATATATTCTGGACTGTAACATTGGGAATATTCATTTCAATCCTTGTTGCTATGGGCATAGACTTCCTTACATTTAAGATCGCGGTAAGGACTCCGGAGGCATTCATTAAGAGCTATCTGTTCAAGGCAACATTCAGAAGCGCTTCAGGCCTGATAGTTCTTTTCAGTTATGCTGCGTCTGCTGTCTTTGTATATTTAGTATGGAGATACGGTTATGCCCTCAAAAAACTGATCGGGTCATTTTCCATATCCCCTGATCTCCTCGATGACCTGACCTATAAAAACATTGCCATAGGATTCCCCATATTCACACTGGGCGGGCTTATCTTCGGCGCCATATGGGCTGACCAGGCATGGGGCAAATACTGGAGCTGGGATCCTAAGGAGACATGGTCATTGATAACATGGTTTGTCTACGCATTCTATCTCCATGCAAGATTTTTGCGGGGATGGAGAGGGCATAAGATAGCCATAGTTGCGGTAATCGGGTTTGTATGCACCATTTTCACATACCTTGGAGTGAACCTCCTTCTTAGTGGATTGCATGCATATGGAGGGGGATAGTAAGAAATTTACTGAGTAAGAATCCAATTTTCTTATAAAGATCCTAAAAGGAGCGGCATTGGCAGTCCGACATGACAAAAATTGCAGCCCCTTTTAGGAGACAAAGGAGGAATAGAGATGGAAAGGTTTGATTACACAGTTGAGACAAGCAAGAGCTTTGATGAGGCGGTTTCATCCATTGAGGCAAAGAGCAAAGAGAAAGGGTTTGGGGTGCTGCATATCCATGATGTGAAGGCAACCCTTGCGAGTAAAGGGTTTGAGAGCGTGCCATTAAAGATCATAGAGATATGCAATCCCCTCTATGCCTGTGAGGTATTGAAAAGGGACATAAAAATATCCCTGATGCTTCCATGCCCGATAAGTGTCTATGTAGAAGGTGGTAAGACCTATATAAGCACTCTGAGGCCAAAGGTGATTGCGGATTTCTATCCTCAGGCTGATATTGAGGCAATAGCAGAAGAGGTTGATGAAATAGTCTTGAGTATCGTGGATGAATCTAAATGAAAGGATTTTAAGTAGTGAGGGGTTAAGGAAGGACAAAGGATGGATTGGAATGTGGAATTACTGTTTGTGGCGCGCGCCCTTGTCGCTGCGCTGTTGGGTGCACTCATAGGCTGGGAGCGGGAGCAGCACGGACGTGAAGCAGGCGTTCGCACTTATGCCGCTATATCTCTGGGTGCATGTGCCTTTGGGCTGATCTCGTCCCACGTAAGTCCGGCGGATCTCACGCGCATTGCTGCTCAGGTGGTCACCGGCGTTGGTTTTCTGGGGGCAGGGGTGATCCTGCGCGAGAAAGGGCGGATTACTGGATTAACCACCGCAGCGACCATCTGGGCAACCGCGTCGGTTGGTCTCGCCATCGCGTTTGGAATGTATATCTTAGGTGTGCTGACTGCGCTGATTGTATTTGCTTTGCTTTCAGTGCATCATTTTCCGGGTTGGTCACGGTTGCGGAAAAAAGACAAAGACTCTGAACATGAATAAAAAATGAAATAGCTGTTTGAAAGAGGGTATAAAAATGAAAAAGGGTGAAAAGAAAGAAATCTTTGAAGGGAAATGGTATGCTCATCCTCCGATGAGGAATGCTCTGATTGCCGGTCTGCTTACAGGCACAGCCTTTGTCTTAGCCCATCTTAATGCCATTCCATCGTCAATAGAAATTGCGATCTATACTATAGCAATACTTATGGGAGGCTATCACTGGAGCAGGGAAGGGATTGAGGAATTCATTGAGGAAAGGGAGATAGGTATAAATATTCTTATGATAGGTGCCACGATTGGTTCAGCAATACTCGGAATGTGGGATGAGGCAGCATTTCTGGTATTTCTTTACGGGACTGCCGAGGGTTTAGAAGAATACACTTACGCTAAGACAAGGCATTCTATAAGAAAGCTCCTTGACCTTGCACCAAAAGAGGCAAGAGTCATTCGGAACGGGAAAGAAATAACCATTCCGGCAAAAGAGATTAAAGTAGGAGATATATTCATCGTAAGGCCCGGTGAGTCTATGCCGACGGACGGAATTATCATAAAGGGAAGTTCCAGCATAAATGAAGCGCCTGTGACAGGTGAGTCCATTCCTGTTGAGAAGAAGGAAGGGATGAAGGTATTTGCTGCCACAATGAATCAGGAAGGGGCATTGGAAGTCAGGGCAACTGCTACCTTTGAGGATAATACCCTCTCTAAAATTATCCATCTCGTTGAGGAGGCACAGGAACAAAAAGGCAAGACCCAGCTATTTATTGAAAGGTTTGGCAGAAAGTATAGCCCTCTTGTCCTTTTGAGCGCCATTCTTCTGATTGTAATCCCACCACTCTTTGGTTTGTCTTTATCCCATTGGGCAACAAGGGCTGTTGTTCTTTTAGTGGCAGCAGCGCCATGCGCTCTTGTAATGTCAACTCCTGTTGCCATAGCAGCAGGCATTGGAAGGGCCGGAAGAGCAGGAGTGTTGATAAAAGGCGGAGTCCATCTTGAGAACCTCGGTAAAATCAAGGCAGTCGCCTTTGATAAGACAGGGACACTGACAAGGGGAACACCTGCGGTTACGGATATCTTTCCTATTAATGGCAGTAAATTAGCGGTTTTAAGATTGGCTTTAACCATAGAGAATCTCTCCGAGCATCCATTGGCAAGGGCAATTGTCGAAAGGGCAAAAGAATCAGAGATGAGCCCCTTGCCTTCAAAGGATTTTAAATCCTTCACAGGCGCCGGTGCAAAGGCAAATATAAATGAAGAGGACTTTTATATCGGCAATCCTACATTTTTTAAAGAACTCGGCATCTTTGATGACAGTTATAATAGCGTGATTGAGAGATTTGCAAATGAAGGAAAGACAGTAATCCTTATCGGGACAATAAAAAAGATGTACGGTGTCATAGCACTGAGAGATGAAATTAGGCCAGGGACAAGAGAGGTTATAAATAGACTCCATAAGATGGGATTCAAGGTGGTGATGCTCACAGGGGACAACAGGACCACAGCAAGGGCGATTGCAAGTGAGCTCGGCATAGATGACTTTAGAGCAGATCTCCGGCCGGAAGATAAGATAGATGCTGTGAGGGAACTGGAGAAGGAATATGGAGCCTTAATAATGGTTGGAGACGGGATAAATGATGCCCCTGCCCTTGCAGAGTCCACTGTTGGAATAGCAATGGGGACTATAGGGACAGACGCAGCAATTGAGGCAGCAGATGTCGCCCTCATGGCGGATGACCTTGAAAAAGTGCCATACGCAATAAATCTTGGAAAGACTGCAAAGAGAATCAGTAGTCAGAATATTATCTTTTCCCTTCTGATATTAGCGGTTCTTATCCCCTCTGCCCTTATAGGGATAATGAGTGTTGCCATTGCCGTCTTTGTTCACGAAGCCTCAGAGCTTCTTGCTGTTGCTAATGGACTGCGTGTGGCAGGGGATAGTACGGCACTATTATAGTTTGTGAAGTATCATTAAGAAGGAATCCTATTCTGGGGGTTTTTGAGATGCATAAACAATCTACAATTGCAAATTGCAGGGTTAGAAGGGTTTATTAATTATGAAACTCTCTGTCTTATATATTCTGATGCCTTTAATTATGCTGTTGCCATCTGTCATTTATGGAGAGGTAAACCCCGTTAGAAAGGATATTCTTTCTAACGGGGTAAAGACCCTCAATATCATCTATACAGGCGGCGTGAATGGTGAACTTGAGCCATGCGGATGCTCTCCAAAGACTGATTTTGGAGGCTTGGCAAGGCGAGCCGGCTATATTGCCGAACATCGAAAAATGCTTTCTCCTTATATTCTCATCGATGCCGGGAACTTTCTCGATAAGGATACCCCTCAAGGGAGGCTCAGGGCCGAAGCAATGTTGAGAGCCTTCAGCATCATGAAATATGATGCGACGGCTTTTTTAAAAACGGAAAAGGAATTCCCTTACAGCTTCCTTTCCGGTCTTTTGAAAAAATATAAAATCCCTGTTATTTCTGATATGCCTCGATATAGACAATCTATTTCAACAAAACGTGATGCTTTTGATGTTAATATCAGCGTAAACCCGATGAATCATCAAAAGGGCAAGCTGAATATTCTTCTTACAGATAAGCCTATTCCCGAGATTAAACACGTGAAGGGATGGGATATCATAATACTCTCATCAGGAGAAATCCTTGAAGAGCCTCTCAAGGTAAATGGAACGATTATTGTAAGCGGTTATCCAAAAGGAGAGAGATTGGGTATCCTGACATTGCAGATAGATAGCGGTGGAGAAATTTTAGGATTTAAGCACAGGTGGCAGTCGCTTGGCAAAGATATAAAAGAAGATATAAATGTCCGTAAAGCCTTAAAGGAGTATGATGTTAGAGTTGCAAGGCTTTTAAGGGATGACAGCAAACCGTTAGCGGAGGGGTCTTACCTTGGTGTTTCTAAATGTGGAGAGTGTCATCAACCTTTTGTTGAAAGCTGGAAGAAGACACGACATGCCAATGCCTTTTCTTCGCTTGAGCGGGCGGGCAAGTCAGGAGACCCTGAGTGTATAAAATGTCATACTGTAGGCTTTGGCGAGAAAGGAGGTTTTTACAGCGCTAAAATAACGCCAATGCTGACAAATGTTCAATGCGAGGTGTGTCACGGACCCGGCAGCGAGCATCTTATGGATTTTTCGAAACCGATGCAGCCGGTGGCGGAATCTGTCTGTTTAAATTGCCATACAAAAGGTGCAAGTCCTGATTTTAATTATCCGGTTTATCTGGAGAAGATCAAACACAAATACTAAGAAGTTCATATGTATAAAGACATTGTTTATAAAATCCCTCCTTCCCTCCCTTTGCTAAAGGGAGGAATTTCCGCTCTTTGGAAAAGAGGGGTGAGGGGAGATTTGTGAAAAATGTCCACTTACTTTTGAACTTATTAGTAATTAGAAGACAAAGGAGGAATAAGATGTTAAAAAAAATGTTTTTAGTGTTAACGTTTTTAGTTGCAGCGCTTTCACCTTTAGGTGTAGATGCCGAGACTTCTATAAAAGGTGTCTATGCCCAATTACCGGGGCATCAATTTAAATTTGACGGTAAAGCAGTTGAGGTAATAGAATTCTTGAGCTTTTACTGTGACGGTTGTTATTCCTTTGAAAAGGCAATCCCTGCCATCAAAGGAAACTTCCCAAAAAAGATTAAATGGAAGACCATCCCAATCTACTGGGGAAAGGGTTCTCCAAAGCCAGGAGAGGCATACCTTCTTGCAGAGGAGACCGGCAAAGGAGAAAAGATGAAGGAAGCCCTTTTCCGCGCCCATTTTGTTGAAAGAAAGAACATCGGTGATATAAAAGTGCTTGAGGAGATAGGGAGAAAAATAGGGCTTGGCACTGATTTTAGCAAAAGACTGAGAGCAGGGGATAAGGCTAAAGACGTCCAGAAGGCGCTGGATATGGCTGGTATGTACGGCGTTGATGAAACCCCCACTTTAATCATTGCCGGCAATATTATGACAAATCTTCACCCCTTTGGTCATAACGCTGATGCATTCAGGGAAAATGTTATGACGATTCTGAGGAGTATTCTTAAATGAAACAGATAGTAATAATCTTGATTCTTATTGTTGCGGGATTGGTCTTTTTCTTTATACCAAAGGAAGAGAAGATACAGAGGGCTGTTGTTGCGGTCGGTCTTAAGGCGCCTGACTTTGAGTTGCCGGAATTAGATGCCGGCGGAAAGAGTTCATCCATGATATGGCGTTTCTCGGAGTTGAAAGGCAAGGTCGTATTTATAAACTTCTGGGCATCATGGTGCGATGAATGTAAAAAAGAAAAGCCTGCTATACAGATGCTTTACGAGAAGATGCAGGGCAGGCCATTCCAGATGCTCACCATAGTTTACAGAGACGCACCGGAAAAGGCTATGGCGTATATGAGGGAAAATGGCTATACCATGCCGGTGCTTTTTGATGGCGACATGAAGATTGCGAGAAACTATGGGGTCAGAGGGGTGCCTGAAACCTATATTATTGACAGAGAAGGCATCGTAAGAGAGAAGATAATCGGTCGAAGGCAATGGGACAGTCCTGAAGCCATAGAGCTTATCGAGAAGTGGCTTAAGTGATGGGCATGAATCAGCTATATTATCCTGTGGCAAGAGTTGACTTAGGCATGAAGATTTTGGTAATAATTAGGAACATGAAAAATATTAGTGTTAGTAATATCTCAAAAAAGTTGCTCGCATTATTTATACTGGCAACTTTTTTAGTCATCCCATTTGTTGACAGTATTGCCTGTGATGGCTGCGTGTCATCATTTGCAGGAAAACATGTTGATGCCAAGCATCTTTGTCCTATTCACTCAGATACTATGGGAGGCATTAGTTCTCACGACAGCAGTCCTATTTTTAAATCATTATCATCAGTCCACGAGGTGCAATCTATAGCCTTCTTAGAACCAGTCTTTTCAATCAACAAACCGCCTCAAAATTAATCTTATCAGCATTTTACTCTACTGTCGTTGCGAGCGTAGCGAAGCAATCTTGCTTTGTATCTAAGGTCAACGTGTGCGATATGTTTTGTCTTTAGATTGCTTCGGACTTTGTCCTCGCAATGACAATGTAAAAGCGCTACTTGTTATTAAAGCGACGACATAACTATCAAGGAGGTTTGTTTAATGCCACGAGTTTTGACTTTTTTATTTGCAGTTATGCTTTTAGCATCCAATGTCTATTCAATGACAATGGATGAGGCTGTTAGCCATGCCCTGAAGAATAATCCTGGAATTCAGGCATTGAGGCTTGAGGAGGAGGTTGTGAAGGGTCAGATGGAGAAGGCAAGGCTTTTACTCATCAATAATCCTACGATTGCGGGAGAGGTTTCAAAAAAAGAAAAGCCGATAGAAGAAGGCAGCGGTAAATACAAAAACTACGGGATTAAGCTCTCGCAGGAATTTGAGATAGCAGGGCAGAGAGGTCTGAGGATAGATGTGGCTGGGAAGGGTCTTTTACGAGTCGCCTCAGAAATTAAAGACAAGGAAAGGACCCTCACATCTGAAATAAAGGATGTCTTTGTCAGAACACTCGCTTTAAAGAAAAAGGTGGAATTAAGGAAAGAAGTGGTAAGACTCAAAGAATCACTGCTGAATTTCACAAAGATAAAGTTCCATTCGGGTGAGGTCTCCGGCCTTGAGGTGAATCTTGCGGAAGTGGAATTAAGTAAGGCAAAGGTTGAACTCCTTTCAACAGAAAGGGAATACAGAGAGTCCATTCTGACCTTGCAGATGGCAATGGGGGCAAAACCTTCACCGGACTTTAAAGTGGAAGGGGAGTTAGCGCCAGGTATTCCCTCAATTAAGGATAAAGAAGATATCAAAAAACTTGCCCTCATGCAGAGGCCTGATTTAAAGTCCTCCTCCTTTGAGATGGAAAGGTCGCAATCTGCACTCAAACTAACAAAGCGAGAGGCTGTGCCGAATATAACGCTGTCAGGTTTTTATGACAGGGATGAGCAGCGAAATACTGTCGGGCTTGCCCTTTCCATACCCCTTCCCCTTTTTGACAGGAAACAGGCAGAGAGGAGAGAAGCAAAGGTGAGGCTTGAACAGGCAAGGATAAGGCTCTCAGGCATTGAAAGGGCAATTGACAAGGAGATAGAGGAGGCATACACAAATATCACATCAGCTTTTGAGGAAATATCCCTTTTCAAAGAGGAGATAATGAACAGGGCAATGGAAAATCTGGAGCTTATGGGACTTGCGTTTAAGGAGGGCAAGATAAGCTTTTTTGATATAAGGCTTGCACAAAAAGACATGATAGAAACACAGTTTGCCTATATAGATTCACAGCTTAAAACCCATCTGGCAATAAATGCGATGGAAAGGGTTATAGGAGGAAATCTGAAATGAGAAAAAAGTTTTTTACACTGATATTAATCCTGCTTGTCGGGATTGCGGTTTTTATATCAGGATGCGGCAAGAAAGAGTCGCCTAAAGAGGAGAAACCGGCTACTGAGAAGAAAGAAGGGCATGAAAAGGAAGAACCCGGTGTTGTAATCCTCTCTGAAGAGAAGCAAAAGGCAGCAGGGATAGAGGTTCAGAAGATTGCGCCTGAGTCTGTGTCAGCCCCTATTTCCGCTACTGCTGTTATAGAGCTTAACGCAGACAGGGTCTCTAAAATTAGCCCGAGGACATCAGGGAGGATTGTTAGGCTCATCGCATCCCTTGGCGACAGGGTGAAGGCAGGACAGCCTCTCGCATATTTTGACAGCCCTGAGCTCGGGCAGATATGGGCTGAATATTTAAAGGCTAAAGGCAGGGTTGAACTTACAAGAAAAAACCTCAAGCGTGAGGAGACATTATTTGAAAAGAAGATATCACCTGAGAAGGATGTTTTAAAGGCAAGGCAGGAGCTCAGCGAGGCAGAGGCTGATATTAGCCTTTCAAAGGAGAGATTCCGCCTCCTCGGAATAGATATTACACCTTTTGAGGCCGAAAGGAAAAATGGAGACCATCCCCTATTACCCCTGTCCTCACCCATCAGTGGTGCGGTTATAGAAAAGAATGTATCTCAGGGTGAGGTTGTAGGCCCGGAAAAGGCACTCTTTACAGTTGCAGACCTTTCAACACTATGGGTTGTGATAGACATTTATGAAAAGGATATACCTCGCCTGAAAACAGGCATGGGAGTAAAGCTTGCGGTAACAGCATTTCCTGATAAAGACTTTAGGGGCAGGATATCATACATCGGTGATGTTGTTGATGAAAAAACAAGGACTATAAAGGCAAGGGTCACTGTGGATAATTCAGGCGGACTCCTTAAGCCGGGGATGTTTGCCACTGTAACGATAGATGCAAAGGGCTCTCAGGAAGAAAAGGCGATTGCAGTCCCTCAGGATGCTGTGCTTATGGATGGTGAAGTAAGATATGTCTTTGTGCAGACTGCCCCTGACAGGTTCAAGAGAAAAGATATCAAGGTTGGAAGGACATTTGGCAAAAAGATAGAGGTGATTGAGGGATTAAAAGAGGGAGATACTGTAGTCGGTAAAGGCTCTTTTGTCCTGAAGTCAGAGTTAAAAAAAGAAGAGCTGGCGGGGGAGTGACATGATAGAGCGGATTATATCATTTGCATTAAGACAGAGATTGCTGGTAATCATCGGGGTTGCAGTTCTTGCGGCCTTTGGGGCATATGCCTTTAAGAAATTGCCAGTGGACGCTTTCCCTGATGTGACGAATATACAGGTGCAGGTCATTACCGAAGCGCCCGGCTGGTCACCGGAAATGGTGGAGAAATTTATCACTTATCCACTGGAGGTTCAGATGTCAGGGCTTCCAGGGCTTGCCAATACAAGGTCTCTCTCAAAGTTTGGACTCTCGGTGATAACCGTTGTGTTTAAGGATGATGTGGATATCTATTTCGCAAGACAGCTCGCCCTTGAGCGGATTATCGAGGCAAAAGAGAAGCTGCCTTCCGGCATAGACCCTGCAATGGGACCAGTATCAACAGGGCTTGGAGAGATATACCAGTATACACTCGAAAAACCCGGCGGTGGCTCCCTGAACGGGGATGAACTCATGAATCTCAGAACCATGCAGGACTGGATTGTAAGGCCCGTATTGAAGACCGTTTCAGGTGTAACAGAGATAAACGCCTTTGGCGGTATGGTCAAGCAGTATCAGGTAATAATAGACCCTGACAGGCTGAGAAAATATAACCTCACCCTCAGGGAGGTATTTGAATCAATCTCCAGGAACAACGCAAACGCAGGAGGCAATATCCTTGAACACGGGGCAGAACAATACATCATCAGGGGCATCGGGATCATCACCTCGCTTAAGGATTTAGGAAATATAATCGTCAAAGAGGAACATGGCACACCTGTGTATGTAAAGGATATTGCTGAATTGAAATTCGGGCCTGAGGTAAGGCAGGGTGCTGTGATAAAGGATGGTAAAGGAGAGGCTGTTGTCGGCATAGTGATGATGATAAGGGGAGGCAGTGGAAAAGAGGTCGCGGCTGGAGTAAAAGAGAGAGTGGACTATATAAACAAAAATAACATCCTGCCGGATGGGGTGAAGATCAAACCTTTCTATGACAGGACAGAACTGGTAAGGGCTGCTCTCAATACAGTGACAAAGGCGCTTGAGGAAGGCGGAATCCTCGTAATTGCTGTCCTCTTTCTGTTTCTGGGTAATGTCAGGAGCGCCCTCATAGTGGCAGTAACCCTGCCTGTATCTGCACTCATCACCTTTATTGTGATGCGAATAGCCGGTTTATCTTTAAACCTCATGTCCCTCGGAGGGCTGGCAATCGCTATAGGAATAATGGTTGACGGCTCTGTTGTCATGGTGGAGAACATATTCAGACACCTTTCCGAGAAGGGGCATTCAAAGGAAGGCCGTCTCCACATAATTCTTGAGGCTGCTAAAGAGGTGGGCAGGCCGATAGTCTTTGGAATAACAATTATCATTATTGTGTTTCTCCCGCTCTTTACCCTTCAAGGTATGGAAGGCAAGATGTTCAGCCCAATGGCATATACTGTCAGCATAGCCCTTTTTGCCTCCCTTATCCTCTCTGTGACCCTATCTCCGGTGCTCTCTTCCTGGTTTTTAAAGGGCGGTAGCGAGAAGGATGTCTTTATACTCCGGTGGATTAAGAGGTTCTATATACCTGTTCTGAAGAGGGCATTAAGGAACCGGTTAAAAGTGGTTGTCATAGCAGTGGCAATGCTCCTTGTGGCCCTTGCCCTTATCCCTTTCCTAGGTACAGAGTTCATTCCGACAATGGATGAAGGCTCATTGACCACACAGGTGATAAGGCTTCCCAGCATGTCTCTCCCTGAATCAATGGAGATAGAGAAAAAGGTCCAGAAGGCGCTCATGAAATTCCCTGAGGTTGCCACAGTGGTATCAAAGATAGGCACTGCTGAGATAGCCACAGACCCTATGGGGCCTAATATAAGCGACCCGATTGTAGTGCTCAAACCAAAAGAGCAATGGAAGACTGTTAGGACAAAGGAAGAACTTGTGGAAAAGATAAGGGAAGAACTCGAAAAGATTCCCGGCATTGGTCTGAACATAACACAACCCATTGCCCTCAGGGTTGATGAACTCATATCAGGAGTGAAGAGCCAGCTTGCAATAAAGATATTCGGGGATGATATGGAAGTCCTCAAAGAAAAGGCTGAAGATATAGCAAAGTCTGTTTCAAAGGTCAAAGGTGTGGCTGACCTCAGGGTGGAGCAGACATCAGGCCAGCCTTATTTAACAGTAGATATAGAGAGGGACAAGATCGCCAGATACGGGATAAATGTGGCTGATGTACAGGAGATTATAGAAACAGCCATAGGCGGAAAAGATGCCACGAATATCCTTGAAGGGGACAGAAGGTTCTCTGTGCTTTTGAGATTCCCGGAGGAGAGGAGAAACAGTGTTGAGACAATAGGCAACATACTTGTCAGGACATCCACCGGAGCGAATGTCCCCCTTGGTCAACTTGCAAAGATATCTGTTTCCGAAGGGCCTGTCCAGATAAGCAGGGAAAACGGTAAAAGGCGCATAGTCATCGAATGCAATGTGGAAGGAAGGGATATCGGAGGGTTTGTAGCCGAGGCAAAGGAGAGGATTGACAAAGAGGTAAAACTGCCATCCGGTTATTACACAACCTGGGGAGGCGCCTTTGAAAACCAGCAGAGGGCAATGAAGAGGCTATCCATCATAGTCCCTGCGACAATAGCCTTCATATTCTTTTTACTCTTTTCGACCTTCAACTCCTTTAGATATGCGGGATTGATAATCCTGAACCTGCCCTTTGCATTGATTGGAGGGATAGTTGGGCTGTTTATTTCCGGGGAGTATCTCAGCGTCCCTGCTTCTGTGGGTTTTATAGCCCTTTTTGGAGTTGCTGTCTTAAATGGTGTTGTCCTTGTCTCTTATATAAACAAGCTAAGACAGGAAGGGATGAATCTTGAAGATGCCGTAATTACAGGCTGCGAGCTGAGATTGAGACCTGTTTTGATGACAGCATTGGTTGCAATCCTCGGGCTTGTGCCGATGCTCTTTGCTACAGGCCCGGGCTCCGAGGTTCAAAGGCCATTGGCAATAGTGGTTGTGGGCGGATTGATAACTTCAACACTTTTGACACTTTTAGTATTGCCAACACTTTACAGGTGGTTTGCTGAAGAGAAAATAGAATTCTGACAATATAGGGGGATTGCATAAGGGGGACTTTGTCCCCCTTATGCCCCAAAGGAGGAGCATATGAAAGAGATTAAGGCAATAATACAGCCATTCATGCTGAGCAAGGTTGAGGAGGCCCTTTGCAAGATTCCCGATTTCCCTGGAATGACCATTACAAAGGTGCAGGGCTTTGGAAGCGAAAAATGCAAAAAGGGTGTACCTCACAGACCAGTAGAAGACATAGTTGACTATGTCCCAAAGGTCAAGCTTGAGATTATAGTCAATGACGATATGCTCGACATCGTTGTGGACACGATCCAGAGGCATGCCCATACCGGGAACAAGGGTGATGGGAAGATATTTATCTATGATGTCAGAGATGCTATCAGGATAATGACAGGTGAGCGCGGTGAGACTGCTGTATAAAATCCCAGATGCGCATTAAGCTATAGAAAAGATACTTAAAAGGGTGGCTTTAAGTCGCCTTTTTAAGTATCATCTTTCCGGCAATATTCTATTTAACCCTACCCCAGCCCCACATCCAGCACCATCATTACGAGGAAACCAGCAATTGCGCCCATTGTCGCTATATCAGTATTACCTCCCCTCTGGGATTCCGGGATCAGTTCTTCCACAACAACGAATATCATCGCCCCTGCTGCAAAACTCAAGGCATAAGGCAGCATAGGCCTGGAAATCATAACCGCTGCTGCTCCAATAACACCTGCAATTGGCTCAACCATGCCTGAAAGCTGTCCATACCAGAAGCTCTTTAATCTTGATAGCCCCTCGCGCCTCAAGGGCATGGACACTGCAATCCCTTCAGGAAAATTCTGTAATCCTATTCCTATAGCAAGGGCTACTGCGCCTGCCAGTGTAGCTGAAGGAAGACCTGCAGCAACAGCTCCGAAAGCAACACCCACTGCCAATCCTTCAGGTATATTATGAAGCGTTACAGCGAGGATTAATAATGTAGTGCGTCTCCATGATGTCTTAATGCCCTCTGCCTCCTGCATGGGAAGGCCGAGATGGAGGTGCGGAAGGATTTTATCAATAATCCTCAAAAATACTGCACCCATCAGAAATCCTGCGGCAGGAGGAAACCATTTCGGAATACTCATTCCTTCGGACATCTCGATGGCCGGTGCAAGCAAAGACCAGTAGCTCGCAGCAATCATGACCCCTCCGGCAAAGCCGAGCATGCCGTCGAGAAGCTTTCTGTTCACATTCTTTGTCATGAAGACAACCACAGAGCCGAGGGCAGTTACAAGCCATGTAAAACATGTTGCGAGGAGCGCCTGTATTACCGGGTGAAGATCTTTTATAAAATCCAGCATGTCCATATTATACATAAAAAATTTGTTGCATCACGTTTTTAAACTGATAAAATCTAAGTAAGACCTTAAGCGGAAGGGAGGTGAAAACCAAATGAAGGTATTGAGGATTACACTGCTAACCATGCTTACCCTGGGTTTAGTCTTCTCCTTCGCCTATGCAAAAATGCACTTGCCCGAAGAGCGCGGGAAAACCCTTTTCAATGACACAAAATTCGGAGGAGGCACAGCAGGAAAATCCTGCAACTCATGCCATCCCGGTGGCAAGGGGTTAGAGAAGGCAGGCGAGAAAAAGGAATTCAACATCATGGGCAAAAAGCAGAAAAGTCTTGAGGAGGCGGTTAATTTCTGCATTGAGATGGCCATTAAGGGTAAGGCTATCGATCCAAAATCTGACCAGATGAAGGATATCGTTGCCTATATCAAGTCCTTAAAAGGCATGAAGATGGACAAAGAAATGCCTATGAAGAAGGAGATGCCCAAGAAGAAAAAGGCCATAGAAGGCTGCTAAAACCGAACAAAGGGGAAGGACGGGTTCCTGCCTCTACAATTTAACTTTTCCTCAAAATGCTCGTCCTCAACCCCTCATCCATCTTTGCCCCATCAAATTTTGCCCTTGTCATATCCGCCACCTTAAGGCGGGTGCCCCGCAAATCTGCATTGGTGAGGTCAGCGGCGCGGAGATTAATATCCAGCATGGTTGCATCTCTGAGGTCAGCCCCTGAAAGATTGGCTGCATTAAAATCACCCTTATCGAGATTGGAGCCTTGAAGGTTAGCTCCAGAAAAGTCAGCCCCTATCATGTTTGCGCCGAAGATATGTGCATTAGAAAGATCCGCCCCGGCAAATCTCGCCAAAATCGCATCTGTCTGTTGCAGATTTGCCCCTCGAAGCGTTGCCCGCTCGAAATTGGCGGATGACAGATGGGAGACCTTAAAATTTACCTCCGACAGATCCGCTTCCGAAAAATCAACTCCCACAAAGGTGGAAAAACTCATATCTGATCTTGAGAGGTTTGCCCTTTTCATGTTTGCACCTGCAAAATTGGAGCTGCTTAAATCACAGCCTGACATATCAGTATCCTCAAAATCGGACAGGCTGAAGTTTGACTTGCTCAGTTTCGCTCCTGTCAGTTTACACCCCCTGAAGATTACTGCGCTAAGGTCAAGTCCGCTCAGATCCATGCCCGATAGGTCATAGCCCGAAACCTCGCCGGTGGTGTTAGATAGTTCGATTACTTTGCTGCGCGAAAGCTTTTCCAATTCTTCCTCGACTTAACAGTTACTTTTTGTTATATTTTACTATATCAGTTTAGGAATGTTTTTAGAATTTTAATTTATATTCTATGGAGGCAAAACAATGAAACTTCAATTACAAATCACAGCCCACAATATTGAGCTCAACGATTTTATCAAAGAAGACATCCGTGAGAAGGCAGAGAAGCTTGATACTTATTACGACCAGATTATGAGATGCAGGGTTGTGGTGGATGTCCCCCACCGCCATAAGCATGAAGGCATACTGTACGATATACATATTTACATGACCTTACCGGGTGCAGAATTGATAATAAAACGCGAACAGAATGAAGATCTTGCCATTGCAATAAGAGATGCCTTTGATGCAGCACGCCGCAAGCTGGAGGACTTTGCAAGAAGGCAGCGCGGGGATGTAAAACATCACGAGGAGATGCCACATGCGCGTGTAAGCTCATTGTTTTTAGACAAGGGTTACGGTTTTATAACCACATCCGACGGCCTGGAAATCTATTTTCATGAAAACAGTGTGCTGAACAATGAATTTAAAAACCTGAAGATCGGGACAGAGGTGCGCTTTATAGAAGAACAGGGGGAAAAGGGGCCTCAGGCAAGCACAGTAACGGTTGTCGGTAAATAGTTAGACTAAAAAATTCAATAATCTTTTTATATCTATTGCAGTATTTTCTATTCTGCCATATAAAAAGCTTACCTTTTCATGTTTATTAACAAATATGCGAGCAGAAAATAAAGGGAAATCCCTATACCGAGTGAAGACATTATGCCTATTCTCTGTATAAAATTTAGACATCTTGACATTGTATCTAAATATGCTACCCTTTTTAAATATAGACAGGTGAGATAGCCCTGGGAGGTAAAATGTTACAGGCAAAAGACATAATGCATCCAAGATGCAGCATAATGGCTAAGGAAAGAGGTGAAGAGCTTGTAAGGAAGATGCTCTGTGAATATCCAGCACTTCCAGTTATAAATGAAGATCTTGAGGTTCTGGGCGTTGTCTCCGAGCATGACATCCTCTTTGCTTTAAAAGAGGGAAGAACTATACACGAGTTCGATGCAGAGACTGTGATGACATCTCCAGCGTTGACGGTAACGACAGATACCCCGGTCGATCAAATAATGGAAATGATGGTATCCAGGCAATTAACGATGGTTCCGGTAGTTGCCAAAGGGAATTCACAACTTGTTGGGATCATCAGCAGAAAAAATATCATCAATGCTGCTGATGAGTATGGTTTCTGGCCCGAACACGAGTTCAAAAAACGGGTTTAGAGAGAATCCGAGTTTTTAAGGGTTCATATCTCACCTGCCATTACTATCTATTAGAGATGATTACAAATTAGAAAACTCTCTTCAGGGAGGAAGTTGATAAGAATTTTGAAGAACAAGAAAAATTGGTGGTGAAATTTAAAACGCTATTAGAGCCTTGATTTTCAAGGCATAGCAAATTTTGAGCAGGCTTTAAGAAAGGAGACCAAAATATGCTGTCAAAAATCCCTTTAGACCTTGAGAAAATTAATAAGGAAGATATTAACAAAGAGATATTGAGGGCTGGAATAATAGCTGAACTGGACGCCATAAACCTCTACGAGCAGATGGCTGCGATGACCACAAATGAAAACATAAGAAAGATTCTTCTGGACATTGCAAAGGAAGAAAAAACGCATGTTGGAGAGTTCCATGCCCTGCTCATGAAAGAGGATGAGGAACAAGAAAGGGAATTGGAAGAGGGAAGAAAAGAGGTGAAAGAGATTTTGAAATAGTACCGGAAGGTGCAGTCGCTGTTTCGCCAAAAAAAGCTTACTATAAGGAAGTGAGCTGAAAGGAGAGCACGGCAATTACAATCTGTTAAGGTAATTCAACCAAGAAAAAACCTAACAGAGGAGGTAATTGCCATGCATGGGAAAGATTATAACAAGCAG